>CAYPSX010000095.1:0-14007 GCA_964413185.1 uncultured Bacteroidales bacterium | reverse complement strand
AGTTGGAAAAAATATTGATGCCATATCCGGGGCCACAATTTCTACCCATGCTATTGCGTATGATGTGGAATTGCGTATTGCCATGATTGATGATTTACTAGAAGATGCGATCAGGAAATAATGTCACGATGAACTTTTGAGCTCATAACCTTTCATCTCAAAAGGGAATTTTGCCATGTCTTTGTAATCCTCACCTTGTTCGAGCATATCTTCTTCATTGCTGTTGTAGTACCAATTTACCTGAATCCGGATTCCCTCTTCAAACTTAGTGTTTAGTTGACGAAAAAGGTCAAGAATAGCCAGGCTGAATGAGTTATTGATGTATTCCAGCTGAAAGTTGATGGTTAAGTGGTTCTTATTACTTGAGAAATAGAGGTCGAGCCATTTGTAAAGTGGTTTGAATATTAGAAAAACATCATCGGGATTGGCTATGCCGGAAAAATCAATAGTTCCTTGTTCCCAAGAGGCTACTACCATTGGGGTATTTTCAGATTCATGAAATATGATATCTTTTCCACTCATAATGTCAAGCCGTTTTACTTATTGACTGTCGATTTCAAAATATGAACTTGTAACACGGTAGTCGAACCGGCCATAAGTTACTTCAATAGTGTCGTTTATTGTAAATCCGAATGTGCCCGAAACAGTTGCGGCGGCAGAATCTGTCATTTCAACTTTAGTGAAATAAACCTGCCCGATACCTCCTTTTTGGCTTTCGTAACCATACGATTCATAAATTATACCACCTTGATTTTCTGTGCCATCGAGCGTTATGATTTTATCGTTCAGTTTTTCAAGGTCGTTAAAACTGCTGACATCGAGGCCTATTAGGTAAAAAGCAATGTCGATGGGTGTGGCATCGTGCTTAAGCGCACCGGAAAAACGCACTGTAAGACTGTCGTTGGCCGGGGATGAAATGAATGATGGCTCGTTTAAAGTTGTGAACAGCGATATTTCAACAACCGAATGCCATATTTCATCGTTGATGAATGCCCCGGCTACATCGTATCCATTTTCTGTGTATTTTGGTAACTGCGGATCAATGGGGTCGTTTACAAATGTGCCTTCGCAAGCCATGATGAGGATCAAGGGCAAAAGTAAAGCCGGTTTAATTATTATTGAATAATATTTTTTCATGGAATATGTTGATGTTTATGCCAAATTGGATGTTAAAGTTTTTAAGATCAGATATTTCGTTGGTAAAACTGCCGTATTTGTCGAACTCGTAATAATCAAGCATAGGCAACAGTCCGTAAAAGATTTTTGTGTGAAACCCGATTATATGGTTGTCCAGTGCTGATGCACCTGCTACAATCCCCAAATCGAAAGTGTTGTAAGTTTCTGTCCCTTTTTTCATGCTTGTGTTCACGAGCTGCGCTAACTCAAAACCGCCCTGTACCGAGAAATTGTCGGTTATAGCATAGTTGCCCAAAATGGGAAGTGAAAAGTAGTAGAACGAGAATTTGTAATTTTCATCCAAATCCTGCCGGTAGCCTTTTTGCGTGAGCATGAGGCCGGTTTGCAAACCGATGTCCCGGTTTCCGGCAAACGGATAAAAACGAAATTTTCCTCCGAGGTGAAACCCGATTTCCGGCTTTTGGTTTTCCAGTAGGTCGTTGTTGCGCACCGTATTGAAGTTGGCGCCCCCTGTAATGGAAATCTGACTCCATGCATTGTATGAGCAGATTATACAGAGGAGAATAATTGGGATTTTTTTCATTGTTTTTGTCATGCTTGTTCAAAGTTGTTGCTGTTCCTTTTCTATTGTGAGAAAGGTAATTAAGTTTTTATTCAAATGCAAAAAAAAAACAGCGACTCAAATTATTTAAGTCGCTGTTCCTAAGGAGATGTTTTTTCTATTATTCTTCGTAACTCAGATTTTTTGCACCAAACATAATGACACTCATTTCTGCAGCCTTGCGCAGTGAAATTTGCTGACTTCCTGTTGGATTTAGATTTGTATTGATAATTGAAAAATCTTTTTTGTTGATTTCTACTGTCAATTTCCCTGTTTCATATATAAGCCGGTCGCCTTTGTCGGTCAAACCAACTGATTTTCCACTGTCTTTGAAACAGAGTTTCCCGTTCTCGTTATCCTTTTCAAAGAAATAGCCTTCTTCTGCGTTATCAAACGATTCGCGCGACAGGTAAATGTGTGGTTTTTCTTTGTATGGAGCTGATTTTGTTGGGCAGAAAGTGGTGCAATTGCCACATTCGTTGCAATAATTGGCTATGTTCAGTATTTGATGTTTCTGCGTTGCAACGAATTGCTCATCCGGCAGATATTCGATGGTTCCATCATTATCTACCTTTATTTTTTGCAGGTTATACGAAACCGGTTCAATTTCATAAGCAAAATTGGCAAAGTTCGGGCACACGGTTGTGCATATATTGCAAATTTCATCGCAGAACAGGCATCTTTCAGCCTCGTGCTGTATGGTTTCGCGGTCGAGCGTTTCGCTCACGAGTTTGAAGCTTCTCCGCTCATCGAGGCTAAGCTCGGGCAATTTTGGGGCGTATTCGCGATGTGCGCGTTTGAGCATCAGCTCTTTTTTGCTATGCGATTTGCCGTTTTGTGGTTTGGGAATGGAAAATGTAATGTGTGCCTGCTCAATGATTTCTGCCGCGGCTTTTCGTCCGTCGCCAATGGCATTAATGGCAGTGGAAGCTCCGCGCAGCGCATCGCCGCCAATGTACATGTCGTTTGCTTGCGTTTTGTATGTACCCGATTGGGTTTCGAGCAACTCTTCCGGCATGAAATCCAGATCGAGGTTTTGCCCGATGGCCGGAATAATGGTGTCGCAGGGAATTTCAAATTCTCCGCCTTCAATTTTTACCGGACGTGGCCGCCCAGAACTGTCTTTACCTTGGAGTTCCATTTTGCCGCATTGCAATGCAGCAACTTTTCCGTTTTTTACGATCACTTTTTCGGGTCCGGCAAGCTCAACTACATCTATTCCTTCTTCCTGTACCGCTACTATTTCTCCCTGGTCGGCCGGCATTTGGTCAATGGTGCGACGGTAAACTACGGTTACTTTTCCATTTTTCCCCACTACGCGGTACGCGGTTCGTGCGGCATCCATGGCGGTGTTGCCGCCACCAACGATTACAATATTTTCTCCGGTTCCGGCAGGTTCGCCTTTTTTTACGTTGAACAGGAATTGTAGCGGATCTATTACGCCCTGTGCATCAATTCCTTCAATGTTCAGCGGCTTGGATAATTGCGCTCCGGCGCCGATAAAAATATAATCGAAATTCTGCTTAATCGATGCAAATTGACTTTTATCGACAGGGCTGCTGTAGTGTATTTTTACACCCAAATCGGTAACGCGTTTGAAGTCTTTTGCTATGGCTTCATCGGTAAGGCGGAACCCCGGAATGGCAAACTGTACCATGCCGCCGGCTTTTGCGTTACGCTCGAAAACTTCAACTTCAAATCCGGCCATAGCGAGATAATAAGCCGCTGAAAGTCCCGACGGCCCGGCACCAATGATGCCTGTTTTGAGCCCGTTTTTCTCACGGGGCGTGAGTTTTACTTCGTCTTGCTCGGAAATGAACCGTTTTACTTCGCGAATGAGCAGTGAATCATCATAATTGATGCGCGTGCATTTGTTTTGGCATAAATGGTCGCACACCATACCGGTGATGGCCGGGAAGGGATTGGTGCGTAAGATTACTTCGTAAGCTTTGTCGAACTGTCCCGTGGCCGTGTAGTGCATGTAATCGGGAATATCCTGATTTGTAGCACAGGTATCGGTGCAGGGGGCCGAAATACAATCGAAATAACCCAGCTTGCGATCGGTTTTTATGCTGATGTCTTGTATGCGGGTGCGTTTGTAGCGTTCATCTTTCAGCACTTTATCGGCGTATTGGTTCAGGTTTTCAAGGGCTGCTTTTTGTAACGAATTTGTTTTGGATGTTTTGAGAATCAACTCTTCGATGCTTTGGGCACCTTTGGCATCAAAAGCTTTTTCTATTTCCTCGAAATATTGAGCCATACGCGAATATCCGCCGGGTTTTAATAAATCGGAGCTTACGGTTACGGTTTTGAATCCGCAAGCCAGTAAGTTGCTCACGTTGAATGCATCGGCGCCGCCCGAGAAGGAGAGTTGTAGTTCTCCGTTAAATTCGTTTTGCAATTTGCGGGCAATGTTTACGCTAAGTTGATGCAGGGAGCGTCCGCTCATGTACATCATCTCCACATCATCACCAAAAGTATCTTTAAAGTTTTGGGTTTCTAGTGTGTTGGTGAGTTTGAGTCCAAATTCCAGGTTTTCGTTTTCGGCTGTTTCCCTGAGCGAGCTGATGATTTTCAGCGCGTCCGGGTATTTGAGGTCGTGTCCGAATGCTTCATCGGGAATTACGGATTTAAAACCGCTTTGTTCATTGAGTATTTTCCTGAGTTCTGTGGGGCCGAGAAGCGTGGGATTTAGTTTGATGAAAGTATGTAATTTCTTATCTGTGAGCAGGTAGTGGGCAATGTCCTGAATTTCATCGGCCGGACATCCGTGCATGGTTGATAGCGTGATGTTGTCTGAAATGGTCGTTGGAATATCGATTTTGGCCAATTCCGGGAATTCGCTTTTTACCTCGCTGATTTTAGCTTCCAGTTCTGTGGAGCAATCCTTCATTTTTTTGAAAAACCATTGCACATTATCCTGCATAATGCCCTTAAGATCGTAACCCACGCTCATGTTGAAAATGGTGTTGAGCGGTTTGCCGCCATGCAGTTTGTAATTCAGGTAATGAACAGCAATCCACGCATTAAGGTACTCGTTGAAACTCTCTTCGATTTTTAGCTCCTGCGACCATTCGCAGTTGTAACCTTCATCCTGAATGTCGATACACGGTTTGGCCACTTCAATTTCGTCCAGTGTTTGCACGGTTTTGAGTTCAATGTAACGTGCGCCCATCATCCACGAAGCCACAATGTTGTGCGAAAGTTGGGAGTGGGGTCCGGCTGCTACGCCCAGCGGACTGTCAATTTTTTGGCGAAAGATGTTCTGTTGTACTTTTTTATGCTTTTCGGGTTCGAAAAACAGTTCTTCGGGAATTGAAAACAGGCTTTTCGACTGTTCTAAATCGTGTGTAATGGTTTTGAGCAGTAAACTCAGGCTAATAGGATGAAATCTATCTGACATAATGTATTGTTTTCGGGTTGCTATTAATTTTTATCCCTTAAAAATACACAATTCCTTTGGAAATGTATATTTTCGTGTTAAATCTCTACATGAATTCTGATTTTTAGAAAAAAATGATAAATGAACACGGAGAAGGCAAAAAATTTTCTGCAATAATATTAGCAGCAGGGCTTTCGAAAAGAATGGGGCAGCCCAAACTAACGTTGCCTTATGATTCCGAGCATTCCTTTTTGGAAGCGCTTGCATGGAAATTCCATGAGTTTGGCTGCGATGAGGTTGTGGTCGTAGTGAATGCAACGGGGCAGAAAGCGGTGGAAACGAGCAATATGCGTTTTCCTGCTAATGCAAAATTTGTGTTGAATACGCATCCTGAGTGGCAGCGTTTTTATTCTTTGAAACTCGCTGTTGAGCGTTTAAAACCGGTTGATTACGCGTTTGTGCACAACATCGACAATCCATTCCTTAATGCTGAAGTGCTGCACGATTTACTTTCAAATACAAAAAGTGCCGATTATGTATTGCCGGCGTTCAACGGCGGCAAAGGGGGGCATCCGTTTTTAATGTCGGCCAAAATTATTTCAACCATCAACCAGGTCACTGGCGAGGATCATCACCTGAAACATTTTCTGAAACAATTTCCTACGTGCAGAGTGCCCGTTGAGGATGAAAAAGTGTTGGTGAATATCAATACGATGGAGGAGTATGGAAGGTACTTTTCAGCTTAAAATCATTCCCAATTTTCCATCAATAGGAATTCTGAAACACTAATATGTTTTATTCCGTCAATGTTGTCTCCCCATGTTGTATCCATGCTGACAATGTATTTTGGGTAGTTGTCTTTAATGCTTTTTAGTGGCGATGTTTCGCGGTCTGCGGTTTCATCGGTTGTCATTAAGTATGTTACTTGTATATATAGTTTGTTGTCGTTTTTTTCAGCAACAAAATCAACTTCTTTTGTTCCTTCTTTTCCCACATATACACTGTAGCCCCTGCCTAAAATCTCCAGCATAACTATATTTTCCAGGATGCCTGAAATCATTTGTTCCTTGAAACCCATAACCGAATAAATCAACGCCGGATCGCCGACAAAGTATTTTTCCTGTGTTTTTAGTATTTCTTTTCCTTTTACATCGTATCGGGGTATTCGATAAATAATGTAGGCACTTTCAAGGGCATACAAATAGTTGTATACTGTATTTAGGTCGATCTTTCGTTGCTGGCTTTTAAAGTAGTCGGCGACCTTTTTAGCTGAAAACTGATTGCCGATATTGTCGAAAACATATTTGACAACCCGTTCTAGCAGTTCTACGTTGCGTATATTATGGCGTTGTATTGTATCTCTCAATATAACTGAGGAATAGATATCATATACAATTCTATAGGCAGCTTCATAGGAATAATCATTTGTATGTAATGCCGGAAAACCTCCAAGTTTCATGAATTCTTTAAATGCTTCTTTATGGTTTGGATATGTTTTTTCTCTTTTTCGACTAAAATCAAGAAATTCTTTAAAGGATAAGGTAAGTATTTTAAACTCAACATATCTTCCAGTTAGGAAGGTAGATAGCTCTGATGACAACAACTTTGAGTTTGATCCGGTAATAAAAATGTCTACATTTAAATCGACCATAAGGGAATTTATTGCTTTTTCCCATTCTTCAACTTCTTGAATTTCATCAATTAATACATAGCTTTTGGAGTCTTTCTCAATGGAATCCAAGATGTGATTATATAGTTTTTTAGCATTCGATATATGAGAATAGTTAAAACTTTCAAGATTTATATATACGATATTTTTGGAGATCACTCCTCGATTTTTTAATTCTTCTTTTATCATGAGAAGTAGAGTTGACTTCCCACTTCGTCGTAATCCACTAATAACCTTCACAAAAGGCTTGTCAACAAACTCCAGGATCCGATCTAAATATTGCTTTCTTATAAACATGGCTTTATGGTTTTAGCCATAAAGATATAATAATTTTATAAGTTTTTAAGGCTATAAGCATAAAAAATATATTCCTCAATGTTTTTTTATGGCTATAAGCATGTTTTGCAATCGTAATATTTGGAATCTACTCAATCAATCTCTCCGCATAAACCAAAACACATAGCCACAATGGTCGCAAATGTAGTTTGTTGCTTTCTTGTTGGCCCAGTCAAGGTTAAAGAATGAAAACCCCGGTGTGTTCATCAGGGTTTTTCTTTTCCAGAATGCTTTTCCGCTGCAAACGGGGCAGATAAGTTTATTGCCTTCTATTGACACGTTGTGTAGTAACTCTTTTTTACTCATATTCTTTTTTTTACCTGTAACAAAAAAATTAAGAATTAATTATCATATCTTGTTCGACTGCTCGCTGTTTCTTGTAAAGAAGCATCAATGTATTCTATAATTTTTCGATCTCTTCTTTTGTCAATCCGGTTGATTTAATTATTAATTCAATTACAGTAAAGTCGGCTTTATTTCGTAAAAGTCGTTTAATTGCCCAGTCGAATCGTATTAGGTTCCTGTTGTTCATTGAATATAATTTTAAACAAATTTACGAATTTCTGGAGATTTATTGCAATAACCGTGAAAGGTCATGCCTTGCCCCAATGTTGTAATATATACACTTCACTTGTTCATAAAAAAAAGCCACAAAGTTGCGGCTTTGTGGCTTCTATGTGAGTAGTTTGTTCTGTATTATTTTCGCATAACCCACGCGTTTTCTGATATTTTTCGTGCTTCGGGCAATGCGTTGTACGCTTCTCTTTGCGATTTGTACGATTTGTAAGTTACTGCATCAAAGCGGCCCAGTGGAAACAGGTTTGAGTGTTGACTGTATTCATTTTTGATTTTTTCGTGATAATTTACAGCGTTTTTGTCAACTTCAAAACAGCCCATAACGATGTGGTAGGGGTTGTTTTTCATCTGTTCTTGTTCTTTTAGAATTTGGTTAATTTCAGCCAGCCTGTTTTTTGGATGCGCCTCGTTGGGCTTAATATTCAGTGCCTTTTGATAAGCCTCTTTTGCATCTTTGTAAAACTTGCCCTGGAAAAGCTTGTCGGCTTCGCCAATTAGCGATTCGTATTTTTTTGCATCTGCAATGGCTTTTTGTTTGGCGAGCTTATCCAGTATTTTGTCAATTTTGTCAATTTGCTGCTTTGGATACTCCTCGTCAGGCTCAATTTTCAATGCTTTGGCGTAACTGGTTTTTGCCGGAACATACTTCTTCGCTTTGTATAGCTCATCAGCTTTTTCAATAGCACTTTTGTATTCAGCATTTTCGCACGAAGTAAGCACCAATAATGCACTTAGTACGGTAGTAACGATGGCCAAAAATGTCGTTTTCATGTGTATAGATTTTAATGATTTTTTCTAATATGTTATCTGTCAATGATTAAAAATTGTGATAAATGACGTATTTTTTGTTGATTTATTCATCATCACAATGCAAATATATGAAAAAATGTTTGCCAAAACCTAACATTAGTAAACGTAATGTGCTGATATAACTGTATTTTTATGAAATTGCATGATGTTTTACCGAAAATTGTTCTTTAAGGCGTTGTTATTAGTGATTTTAAAGATAATCAATCATTCTACCAAAATTTCAGCCTACAGGTTTAATTCAAGTCGAAGTTCTTGTCTTGAGCGTAGTGGTTACTGAGTAGTCGAAGTATCGAAATGCCTGTATTGAGCGAAATAAGCCAAGGCCGTTAGGCCTGATATTATGGTAGCTAAAATGTCGGAAATGGAAATGTCGCCGCGATGGAATGTTAATTCAGAAGTAGTGAGGTATTCATCGGCGACAGTGTAGGGGGAGAAAACTTCAATCAATACAAAATATGAAACCGGGCAACAATTAACTTTGTCGCCCGGTTTTCTTGTTAATGATGCCGTGTTAATGTTTTCGTTTCAGTTTAAATCCGGAGAAGTAAAGGTATTCTTCTCCATTATTGTCTGTTTTTGCCTGAATGGCGTATCCGCCCTGGCGGCCAAGGCCGGAAAGGTATCCCATTTTGTCGTTTTCAACAATAATGGCAGGTTGCAACGTGGGTGAGCCTTGAATTGTAAGTTGATACGAGAATTTCGGTATGCCGTTCTCCGCTTTTATTTCAAAGTTTTTGCAAATTTTAAAGTCATCGGGTTTATAGTTTACCACTTCATATTTACCAACACGGTTTTTCCATGCTGATGTTATTTCCGGCTTGCTTCTTTTTCGTCCGATAATGTTTTTCGAGCCGCTTTTTACCTGTTCCTGTGTGAATAACGTCATGCCGTTGATTTTTTCAATGTGAAACCTTACAGATTTAATTTTGAAACCAATAGGCCCGAGTAATTTAATACGTGGCACAAATGAAGCAGAGTCCACCGGAATCATGGTCATTCTGAACTTGTCTAATTTGCCATGCAGTTTGCCGCGTTTTTGCTCAAGTTCAAAACTTCCGTACTGGAAGCCATAAAAGCCTTCGTACTTAGCCAAATGGTTTTCCGAAACATCGATTTTTTTGTGCGGTTTCTTTGCTTTTTCCTGCTTACTGTTTTCGATGGCACGGTTGTTAATCTCCGCAGCGCGGTTCATTATATCATCATATAAATAGCAAATATGATTGCCGTTTTCGCTGTTGGTAAGAATAGCAACGCCCATGTTGGTTTCCGGTGCCAGTGCAAGCATTGCCCTGTGGTAAAAAGTAGCGCCTCCATGATGAACTATTTCGCCGCATTTGTTGTTTTTACTTTTCATCCATACAATCCCATATTCTTTACCAAAGTCAAGGGCAACATTTTCATTTTGGGTTTCCATCATTTTTTCGATGGTACTTTTGTGTAAAATGATGTTCTGCTCGTTTTTTGGGAGCATATTTTTGATAAATACAGCCATATCGTGGCTCGTGCTCACCATGGAACCGGCAGGTACTTCACGGATATATTTCTCCTGAACCGGCTTTCCTTTTGTGTTATACGACGGGCTAAGGTTTTCATCCTTCGAAATGCCCCAAAAGCCCGATTGCTGCATTCTAAGCGGGTCGAAAACAGTTTCCTGCATCATGTCCATATAACTTTTGCCATAAAGCCGGCTGAGCAAAATGCCCATGAAATTGAAACCCGGGTTGGAGTACGAATGCACTGTATTGGGCGGAAATGTTGCATATTCCATGTTCAGGTAATCCAATTCTTTGGTGTACGGTTCCGGTGTGTCAGATTCGAAACCGCGCAGAATGTCGCTGGGAAATCCGGCGTGGTGCGTCAGTACCATACGCGATGTGATGGCCGGGGCATCTTTGAAACGGGTTTTCATGTTAAAATCAGGCACATACTTTTTTACCGGTGCATCGAGGCTCAGATCGCCTCTTTCAACAAGTTGCATGCAGCCAACACCGGTAAATAATTTGGTAACAGAACCCAACTTAAATTGCGTTTCATTGGTTACCGGTGTTTCTTTTTCGGCATGTGTATAGCCAAAATTTTCGTGCCAAACAATGCTGTCATCAACTACGAGCACAACCGATGCGCCTACAACATCTTTTTTACGCATCTTTTTACTGATTTTTTCTCTAAACTCTTCTTTGAGCGGTTCGTAATCGGGTTGTGCAAAACTTTGCATTGTCAGTGTGCAAATGAGCACAAAAGCTAAAATTGAGATGAGTTTTTTCATGGTTTTAAGGTTTAATTTGTGATTTTGGGTTTTCAAGGTTACGGTGCGATTTTGTGTCAAATGTAGATGGACAATTATTTTCAGCCAATATTATTATTCAAAATGTAGTTTTAAAATGATAACTTTAGCTTTTCGGTGTACAAAAACTGTTTGTCCATGCAACTGGCGTGTTTACATATTAATCGGGCAGTTTTGAATAATCAGTGTGTAATTTTGCATTATTCAAATTACTTTTGAAATAATGAACGAACCACTTAAACGGTTTCGAATACAGAGTTATAATAAACTATAATTTTTTAATTATGAAGCAGATGAATAAAACCACACTTTTTTTACTCATTACATTTAGCATCAGCTTTTTGGCTGCCGGTATTTTTTACCTCGCGGGAGGTGAGTACAAAAGTACGGCTGGTACGGTGTTGGCTATTTCCTATATGTTTATTCCGTTGATTTCGGTGCTCATTGTCGAAAAATGGGTATATAAGGAAGCCATTAAGCATCGCTTACTCATTTCATTCAAAGTGAACCGCTGGTTCGTAGTGGCATGGCTAATCGCACCTGTTATTGCGTTTGGTGCTTTTGGCGTGGGTTTGTTGATGCCCGATGTGTCATTTGCGCCGGAAATGTCGGGCATGTTCGACCGTTTTGAAGACTTGCTAACTGCCGGGGAAATGCAACAAATGAAAGAAGCTTTTGAAAGTATGCCTGTACACCCACTTTGGTTGACTTTGTTGCAGGGGATGCTTGCAGGCATTACAATTAATGCTGTAGCCGCTTTTGGCGAAGAGCTCGGCTGGCGCGGATTTTTGGTGAATCAATTCCGGAATAAAAGTTTTTTGAAAGCGGCTTTGTTAATTGGTTTGATTTGGGGAATTTGGCATGCACCCATCATTTTAATGGGGCACAATTATCCCGAACATCCGGTTTTTGGTGTTTTTATGATGATTGTCTGGTGTATTTTGCTCAGTCCTTTGTTTTTGTACATCACCCTAAAATCAAAATCAGTAATTGCTGCATCTGTTTTGCACGGTACCTTAAACGGAACAGCCGGAATTGGAATGATGATGCTAAAAGGGGGGAGTGATTTGACGGTGGGAGTAACCGGTTTGGCCGGATTTATTTCGCTGGGTTTTATACTTTTCTGTTTTTATATCTACGATCGTTATATTTCCAACGAAAAGGTTATGCATTCTAAACTTTCGATAAATTATGAGGAATAAATTTCGCCGCATAGTAATTTTCACCCTCCATGTCTTGTTTTGGCTGTTACCCATACTTTTTTATGAATTGCAAAGCGAGGACATGGTACTGGGTGTTTTCAAAAAGAATGACTTTGAGTTTTTCTATCCGCTTTACTACGGCGTGGCACTCAATATGGTTCTTTTTTATGTAAGTGTGTATTATCTGATGCCGCTTGTGCAGAAACGCTACAATATGTTTATGGCCGTAGCTGCATCTTTTTTATTGTATGTGGTAATTACAACTATCGAAATTGGCTTCGATGCGCTGGTTTTACGTTATCATATTATTCAACACGAAATTCAAACATACCATATTATTATTGCCAATGTGTTGCTGAATTTTGTGGTGATGCCCGTTGTAATCGGATATTTTTTTGTGCGTAGCTGGCAAACAGCCGATAAAAATCGCCGATTGCTGCGCGAAGAAAATTTGCGTATGGAGGTTGAGTTTCTGAAATCGCAAATTAATCCGCACTTTTTGTTCAATACGCTGAACAACCTCTATGCATCGGCACGCAGGAACAGCGATATGCAAACGGCAGAGGGTATTTCGCAACTTTCGGGCATGATGCGCTACATGATTTACGACACCAATGTGCAGCACATTATGTTGGCTAAGGAGGTCGATTATCTGAAAAATTACATTCAACTGCAAAAAATGCGGTTTTCAGATGCCGACCCCATCGACATCCGGTTTGATGTGAATGGTGATGTGGGACAAATGGCCGTAGCGCCTATGTTGCTTATTCCATTTGTGGAAAATGCCTTCAAACACGGCATCAGCTTAAAAGAAAAAAGTTATATACATATAGAGTTGAATGTTTTACCCGGACATTTTACTTTTAAGGTAGAAAACAGTATCTTCAAAAAAACAAATAAGCAGCAAGAAGGCGGTATGGGACTGAAAAATGTGAAACGCCGCCTCGATTTGCTGTATGCGAGTCACTACGATTTGAAAACCGAAGCCGGAAAAGATAAGTTTTTAGCTGTGTTAAACATTAATATCAAAAAAACATGATTAACTGCATTGCCATCGACGATGAGCCCATGGCGCTCGATTTGCTGACGGACTACATCGGCAAAACACCTTTTTTGGAGCTCAAAGCCACTTTTCGCGATGCTGTTGAAGCTGTTAATTTCATCAGCGAGCAAAATATAGAGCTGGTATTTTTGGATATCAACATGCCGGAACTCACCGGATTGCAGTTCCTCCGCGCACTGCCCACGGCAAGGCCCGAGGTGGTTTTTTGCACAGCTTACAGCGAGTTTGCACTGGATAGCTACGAATTTTCAGCCATCGACTATTTGCTCAAACCCATCGAGTTCGACCGCTTTTTCAAGGCTGCCATAAAAGCCCGCGACCAAATTTTATTGAAAAAAGGACAAATTCCCGTAGAGCCCGTCACGAAACCCGTTGAAGAACCCGGTCCGCAAAAGCCCAAAGATTACCTTTTAGTGAAATCGGGCAATGAAATTAGGAAAATCAACCTTCCCGAAATCCTGTTTTTCGAAGCTACGGGCAACTACATCAAAATACACACACACAAAGGTGCTGTAATGACCCTGCAAAGCATGAAAGAAATGCTTACACACCTGAGCGAAGATGAATTTTTCCGCGTACACAAATCCTACATCATAGCCTTCCGGTATGTCGAAAGTTTTGAACGCCACCAGGTGTGCATCGGGGAGCACCGCATTCCCGTGGGCGCCGTATACCGCAAAAGCTTCCAGGATTGGCTGGATCGGAAAATCAAGGGGTAATTTCGTACAAACATTTCAATTTTATATTCTTGTAAACCAATTTCTTTATACTTGTTTTCCAATTACCTGGATAATTTAACGCAATAAATTAAAAAATTGTAAATGAAACTTTTATTTTTGTATATAATTATTTTCTACGCTAATAACAACGAGTAACTTATACTGATACTATGAAAAAAATTGCAATTTTTCTTTTTATTATCTCGCTAACTATTGGATGTATAGCGA
>CAYPSX010000094.1:0-14042 GCA_964413185.1 uncultured Bacteroidales bacterium | reverse complement strand
TGTAACTTAACAGATATTTATTCGTCTTTATTTTTTATAGAGTCGTTTACCTTAAAATTATTGATTATGAAAGCTTTTTTTAAAAAGATATGGGAAAACCTGAAAACCTTTTTCCAATTTCTTTGGCAAAACTTCCGGCTTTCCGATACAGGAAAGAAAAGAGCCACCTGGGGATTGCTCATTATTTCATCTGTTATTGTTTTGTTACTGGGTGTATTTATGCAATTTGGCGTAAATCCCTGGATTGATCCATTCATTGGTATATTGTTGGTGGCGATCATATTTTTTCTTTTGGGAGCCGGTTTTTTGCTTGTTCTCAAATTACTGAATTTATTTACTCGATTCTATAAAGACTGGGGAATAATACTTTTTGGAGGTTTGGTGCTGGTTTTAACTATTCTGCTGCAACCTGAGTTTGGATTGTTTCTCGGGCTATTTCTTGCCATTATCGAATCGTTCTTTTTCTCTGCGCTTTTTTATTTACTGACAAAAGATTTCAAGCGGTCAAAATGGGGAAAAAGAAGCTGGATTCTGACGGGAATCGTAATAGGTTTATTTGTAAATGGTTACATAATATATTTTCTTCAGTGGAATGGGCAAGAAGATTATTTGACCGATCTGGAGCAGGTTAAACAGAAGGAGCTTGAGCCACTGCAAGCAAATAACCCGGCCGAAAAAGGCACATTTGAAGTAAACGAGCTCACCTATGGAAGCGGAAATTTCAGAAACCGACCGGAGTTTGGAAAAGAGGCAACAATCAAAACACAAACAGTTGATGGAACGGAGTTTCTGAAAGACAGCAAAGGGCTTAAGATGAAAATCAGGAAATTACTGCTTGGGTTCGATAAAGAGCATTTGCCGTTGAACGGGCAGGTGTGGTATCCTGAAGGAGAAGGGCCGTTTCCGTTAGTATTAACAGTGCATGGGAATCATGGGATGACTGAATTTTCAGATCCCGGTTACGAATACCTGGGCAAACATCTGGCCAGCAATGGATACATTATGGTTTCTGTTGACCAAAACTTTCTAAATGGATCCATCGTAGGAGGTCTGGGAAATGAAAACGACTGTAGGGGATGGATGCTTTTACAGCACTTGAAATTGTGGCATCAATGGAACAGAACCGACAACAGTATGTTTTACCAAAAAATTGATACTACACGCCTGGCTTTGATTGGCCATTCGAGAGGTGGAGAAGCTGCTGCCATAGCAGGTAATTTCAACAGATTACCCTATTACCCCGATAATGCAAAGGTTTCTTTCGATTTCAATTTCAATATTCAGTCTATTATTGCAATAGCGCCTTGCGATGGCCAATATTCTCCCGCAGGCAAGCCCAACAAGATTGAGAATATCAATTACTTTGTTATTCAGGGTGCTCACGATGCCGATGTTACAACTTTTATGGGTATGAAGCAGTATCACCGTGTGAAGATCGAAAAAGATTCTTTGTTTAAAGCAAGTTTATACGTTCACCGGGCTAATCACGGACAGTTTAACAGTGTTTGGGGGAGAACTGATTACGGCTGGCCATTGAATTTATTCCTGAATAAACAGCCTCTGCTGGAAGGAGAAGATCAGCGAAAAATAGCAAAGGTTTATTTTACAGCTTTCCTCGATGCAACAATTAAAAACAAACGGGAATACATACCGATGTTTAAGGATTACCGAAAAGCAACTCCTTGGTTACCAGAAGATATTTACATCAATCGTTATGCTGACAATAGTTTTATTCCTGTTTGTACTTTTGATGAGGATGTGGATGTAACCACAGGAACCCAGGCCGGGGTGAAAACGCTGGGGGAATTCTTAAAGTGCTGGAAAGAACATGATCTTTCATATAGGTCATCTTCATCGAAAAAGAATAATGTACTTACCCTTGGCTGGAAAAGAGATACAACTGAAATGAATGATACCACAAGCACCTTGTGTGAAACAGATTCAATCCCCGGCTATCATATTAAAATACCGGGCGATTTTATGAAAACAGCAGGATTAGATAGCAATTCTGTATTGCTTTTTTCTGCAGCCAACACAGAAGAAAAGGTTCCGGACGACGAAAAAACTGAAGAAAAAACTGAATCGACAGCCAACGCAAACAAAGATGAAGCAAACGAAAAAGAGGAAGATAGCAAGAAGCAAGCAGATACCGAGGAAAAAGAGAAACTAAAACAAGTTAACTTTTCCATAAAACTTATAGATGCGAAAAATGAAACGGTAAAGATTGCGTTAAGTGAATTTGCTTATATTCCACCTGTTTTAAAAGCCGAATTTTTAAAATTAAAATCACAAAATAAACGATATGGAGGAGATTATGAAGTGACGCTCCAGGATTTCCGGTTGCCTCTGAAGGCTTTTGTTGATAAGAACCCTGATTTTGATCCAAAAAAACTCAAAAAAATCTCCTTCCTATTTGATCAGCAGCCTGAAGGAATGGTTGTGATCGACAGGATTGGATTCTCAGGTGTCTAAGTGTCCGTCAATAAACTCCATTTTCTGCGTTATTCTCCATCCACCATAAAACCAGTTCGAACAAAATTGTATTGGGAAAACTAAACGTGGAATTATCGGTGAGGTTTCGGCTTGGTCTTTGAATTATTAAAACTGTGGTCAAAGAATCATATTATATCTTCTACAAATTGCTTAAGAGAGTAAAGTTAATTTACAAGCGGCAACAAAGTTTAGGTTTACAGCCGTTTTTTTGATAAAATTGAAACAGATATGTATAAAAACCGTAAATTTGTATAAAATTGTTTTAAAAGTATGAATCTGGAAGCAAGGAAAATAAACTTAATTAACTGGATATCATCAATTCAGGAAGAGGATGTATTGGCCAAAATGGAAAAAATACAACAAGAAAAAAATGATTGGTGGGATTCCATTTCTCAAAAAGATAAAGAGGCAATTGCAGAAGGATTAGAGCAGTTGGACAGCGGTAAGTTTATGGCCCGGTCTCAAGTAAGAAACAGAATTAAAAAGCGATATAATTTCTAATCAATGGCTTTCGAAATTCGCTATTCTACAAGAGCATACAACGAATACGAAAAAATATTGGATTATGTTTTCGAGGAATTTGGTTTTGCCGTAGCTAATAAGGTCGATTTACTCTTTGAAGATGTTATTGATCAAATAGCAATAAATCCATATCTTTTTCCTATTTCACATAAATATAAAAATATTCGGCGTTGTGTGATTAACAGTCAAACAACATTATACTATCGTTTTAATGGTGAGTGTGTTGAGCTCATCAGCTTTAGGGGAAACAGACTGGATCCCAAAAGATTGAACCTGTAAATCACTTGCTGATCTTTTTACCACTTGCGGCAGTGGGTCGGGAGCCTTTACGACTGGCTTTTTTCCTCAAAAAAGCCCCGCCAAAATCTGGCAGGGCTGCGATGAAAACTAATATTTTTTGACTGTGTTCCCTACTGCAAAGCCCACTCTTCATTTCCCTGAACTGTGTATTTACCTTCGGGAAAATCTATGTCTTTTTGGCGGTACTCATAACGCGCAATAAGGCGCATGACCTGTTGATCCTGACTGCGCTTTTCTTTGATGAGTTTTGCCAGTCTCGGATGGTTGATGTGTAGTTCTTCGTCGGCTTCTTTGAGCTCCTCAATCATTTTGTCGCGAATGCGGTTGTACTCTTCGCGGTTTACTTTTTTAATGGGTTCCACCGGCGGAGATTCTACTTCGAGCGGGTTGATGGGTTGGCCGTTGCGCCAAAAACGGAAATCGAGGTGCGGGCCGGTGGCCAGACCAGACGATCCCACATACCCGATTACTTCACCTTGCTTGACATGGCTGCCCACTTTAAGGCCTTTTCCGTATCGGGAAAGGTGCAGGTAAGCTGTTGTGTAAACGCTGTTGTGCTTAATTTTAACTACGCGGCCTCCCTGGCGTGTGTATTTTTTCTTGATCACAATGCCATCGCCCACGGTGTGCACTGGTGTTCCTGTGGGTGCTGCATAATCTACTCCGGTGTGTGGGCGGTAAATTTTCAGCACAGGATGTAAACGCCGATGGCTAAACCTTGAAGATATACGGCTGAAGCGCAGCGGCGCTTTCAGGAACGTGCGGCGCAAAGACTGACCGGTGGAGTCAAAATAGCTTTCCACGCTATCTTGTTCAAATGAAATGGCGTAAAAATCTGAGTCGCGGTGATTGAACAAGGCTGAATAAATTTTGCCAATGCCCACACGCACGGTATCTACATATTCTTCTTCGTAAATAACGGAAAAGTGGTCGCCTTTTTTCAAACCAAAAAAGTCAATGCTCCAGGCATAAATTTCCGACAGTTCAATAGACATCATCGGGTCTATATCGTAATCAACCATTGCATTCCACAGGTTCGACTCAATAAATCCCGATGCAATGCGGCGTACGCGGGTTACTTCTTTTTTGCCCGGATAAATTTCAAGCGAGTCCTTGAGTTTTATGGTGATGTAATCGACCGGGTTTTCTTCGTAAACGAAATAGGCGGCTGAAGTATCTGCATTGTAATAAATGCTGTACTTGTTTCCATGGCGTATGCGCCGAACGTCAAATATATCGCGCATTTTCGCTATTTTGTCTATGGTTTGTGCCGATACTTTGAAACCCGATAAAAGCTCGGAAATATTTTCACTGCGCCTTACCCGGTTTTTGAAAACTAAAAACGAATCAACAGGAATGCCATATTCAAGAACCGGTTCGGGGATCGCTTTTTTTACCTCAACTTTTTCATTTATTTGTGGTTGCCCCTGAAATGAAATACTTGTCAGCAACAAGGCAATTAAACCTCCGCCGACAACCACAAATAGTACATGTTTGAGTAAATTTTTCTTCATAAATTTCTATTTTATTTCATGCTTGTTTGTTTTGCTAACCTCTGATTTCTTCAAATCCATAGCCATAAGTTCCCATTACAGAAGCTACAGAAATAAATGCTTTGGGGTCAATTGACTTTACAACTCTGAGAACGCGCGGCATTTCATGTCTGCGGGTTACCACCATAATAACTTTGCCGGGTTCCCGCGAATACCAACCTTCGGCATTGAGCAAAGTCATGCCGCGATTTACGTGCTCGTTGAGTTCGTTAGATATTTCTTCGTAATATTTCGAAAAAATGAATATTTGCGTTGAGCTTTTGTTTCCGGCCATTATCATGTCAATGGCCCAGGCCACAATGGCCATGGTTACGAAACCGTATACCAGTTTTTCAACCGAGTCGAAAACAAAATAACTCGATGATATTATCACCACATCAAAATAAAGAATCAATCGACCCGGGCTGAGGTTGTAATATTTATTGATAATCATGGCGAAGATGTCTGTGCCGCCGGTACTGCCGCCCTGATTGAAAACGATACCGATCCCGGCTCCGGCTAATGCTCCTCCAAGTACGGCCGATAAAAATATGTCGTCCACAAGCGGCTCGGTTATCAGGCCTTGCAATAGCGACAGAAATCCACCAAGCACTAACACGCTGAAAATGGTTTTTACGCCAAAACTTGCTCCGAGTATCTTTACGGCAATGACTACAAGTAATATGTTTATAACCAGGTAGATAATCCCAACGGGAATATCGGTCATGTAATAAATAATGGTAGAAATACCGCTTAAGCCTCCCCCGATTATTTTTCCGGGAATAAGGAAAGCAGTCCAGGCAAACGCGTTTAGGAGCAGGCCAAAGGTCATGATTAACCATCGGCGGGTTTCTTTCAATACGCTCTCTTTCTTTATTTTAATTGCTTTATTTTTAAGCATGGGATGTCCCTCTGGTATTTTTTGCAAAAGTCTAAAAAACTTGTTGATTAACAATTTTTTTCCGGTTTTGTTTTTACTAACAGAATGTTAAACTACAATGTTGATGATGCGTTTTGGTACTACAATTACCTTTTTGGGTGTTTTTCCTTCCAGGTATTTCTCCGATTTTTCATGTTTCAGTACCTCTGATTCGATATCTTCTTTTGAAGCATCAGCAGGAAGCATCAGTTTAAAGCGGGTTTTTCCGTTAAAGGAAACCGGGTATTCAATTTCATCTTCTTTAAGGTACTTTTCATCGTGCACCGGAAATTCAGCATCAATTACCGTAGATTCATGTCCGGCTTTGTGCCAGAGTTCTTCGGCAATGTGCGGCGCAAAAGGGCTGAGCATAATGGTGAGTGGTTCCAGAATTGCCCGTTTATTGCATTTGAGGTCTGCCAGCTCATTTACGCAAATCATGAAAGCACTGATGGCTGTATTGTAAGAAAAGCGCTCGATATCGTCACTTATTTTATGAATGGTTTTGTGCAATACTTTCAGTTCTTTTTCATTAGGCTGTTCATCTGATAACTGGAATTCGTTACCGTTATAGAACAAACGCCAGAATTTTTTCAGGAAGCGATGCACACCGTCAATTCCTTTGGTGTCCCACGGTTTGCTTTGTTCAACCGGGCCGAGGAACATTTCATAAAGGCGCAAAGTATCTGCCCCGTAAAGTTCAATGATATCGTCCGGATTAACTACGTTAAACATCGACTTCGACATTTTTTCCACGGCGTAACCGCAAACATATTTGTCATCTTCCAAAATAAATTCGGCATCTTTAAATTCGGGGCGCCACTGGCGGAAAGCATCCACATCTAACACATCGTTGTCCACTATGTTCACATCTACGTGAATGGGCGTTACATCGTGTTGTTTGCGCAGGCCGTACGATACAAATTTGTTTTCGCCTTTGATGCGATAAACAAAGTTGGAGCGTCCCTGAATCATGCCCTGATTGATTAGTTTTTTGAACGGCTCATCTTTGATTACAGCACCAATGTCGTACAGGAATTTGTTCCAGAACCGGCTGTAAATCAGGTGGCCAGTGGCGTGTTCAGTTCCGCCAACATATAAATCCACATCTTGCCAGTATTTGTTTGCTTTTTCGGAAACCAGCTCTTCATCGTTGTGCGGATCCATGTAGCGCAGGTAGTAGGCTGATGATCCGGCAAAGCCCGGCATGGTGTTCAGTTCAAGCGGGTATCCGTCTTTGGTTTCCCAGTTTTCGGCACGTCCTAAAGGCGGCTGACCGTCTTCTGTGGGTAAATATTTGTCAACCTCGGGTAGTTTTAGTGGTAAGTCATCTACATCAAGCACATACGGCATATTGTCTTTGTAATACACGGGGAAAGGTTCGCCCCAGTAGCGTTGACGGCTAAATATGGCGTCGCGCAGTTTGTAATTGATTTGCCTTTTGCCCAGTTCTTTTTCTTCAATATGCCTCGAAATTTTCTCAATAGCATCAGCAACATTGAGTCCGTTTATAATTTCTGAATTAATTAGTTTGCCTTCTTTGGCATCATAAGAATCTTCCCAGTTTGCCGGATCGGTGGGTTGATCATTTTCTGCTACAACAACTTGTTTAATTGGCAAATTGAAGTGTTTGGCAAAGGCAAAATCGCGGCTGTCGTGAGCCGGTACAGCCATAATTGCGCCGGTTCCGTAACCCATGAGTACGTAATCGGCAATCCAGATGGGTATTTTTTCGTTCGTAAGCGGGTTTATTCCATAAGCACCGGTAAAAACGCCGGTGATGTTTTTTGCATCGGCTATGCGCTCGCGTTCGTTGCGGTTGGAAGCCCATTGGATATATTCTTCAACTTCTTGTTGGTTTTCAGGTGTTGTAATTTCCCGCACAATTTCGTGTTCAGGCGCTAAAACCATGAACGTGGCGCCGTAAAGTGTATCCGGGCGGGTTGTGAAAATGTTCAGTTCGTGTTTGTATCCGTCGACCGGGAAATTTACGGATGCACCGATGCTTTTGCCAATCCAGTAGCGTTGAATTTCTTTCAGCGAATCGCTCCATTCGAGTTTTTCAAGACCCTGAAGCAATCGTTCTGCATAAGCTGAAACGCGAAGCGACCATTGGCGCATATTTTTTTGTACAACAGGATGGCCGCCTCGTACAGAAACACCGTCTTTTACTTCATCGTTGGCCAGTACGGTTCCCAGTTCGGGGCACCAGTTTACCATTGTGTCGGCCAGGTAGGCAATGCGGTAGCTCAGCAATATTTCCTGTTGCTCTTTTTCGCTTTTGGTTTTCCATTCGTCTGCAGAAAAAGATTCAACCGGCGAGCTGGCTGCATTGATATTGGTATTCCCTTCTTTTTCAAATTTTGTAATGAGTGTTTCAACGGGTTCTGCTTTTTGTGTTTCGTTGTTGAACCAGTGCTTGAACATTTCAATGAAAGCCCATTGCGTCCACTTGTAATAGTCCGGATCGCAGGTTTTTACTTCGCGGTTCCAATCGAACGAAAACCCGATTTTATCTAATTGCTCGCGATATCGCTTGATATTGATGTCGGTTGTAATGGCCGGGTGCTGCCCGGTTTGTATGGCATATTGTTCAGCGGGAAGCCCGTAAGCATCGTAGCCCATAGGATGCAATACGTTATAGCCACTTTGGCGTTTGTAGCGCGCGTAAATATCCGATGCAATGTATCCGAGTGGATGCCCAACATGCAATCCGGCTCCCGATGGATACGGAAACATATCGAGTACGTAGAATTTTGGTTTTGACTCGTCTACATCAACCTGGTATACTTTATTTTCGCGCCATTTGGCTTGCCATTTTGGTTCTAATTCGCTGAATGTATATTCCATTTTCTTTACTTTGAAATTAAACTCGGCAAAATTATAAATAATCAACGGATATACAAAGAAGTTTTGATAGAAAGATTTTAGTGTAAATGTCTGGTTGATAGCTATTTGTGAAAGTGCGTCGTATTGCTTGTAATAACTGTATCATAAAACACGATTGATATGGTATTTTTTACGAAGAAGGGATTTAGATGTTATAAACCTCATTTTGTGTTTTTGCGTTGTTTTTTTATATTTTTTTTCGTAACTAGTACGTTAATTGTTATCTGACTTTTTTCGGTTTTGAAACGTAAATTGCACCGAAAAAAGATTCAATGTTGTGCTAAGAGATAGCATTTAATGGATATTTTGATTTGTAAAACAAGGTTTATGACAAAAAACGTTAGAACCACCGATGACTATCTGATTTATCGTGTTTTCGATGATGAAAACAAAGTTTATGCAGTGCACAAGAATGAAGTTGCCAAGATGAATCGCATGAAAGAAACCTATGCTAACAACCAGGTGCCCGATGACATGAAGGTTAATGCGTATCCAGTGAAACATCTTTCTGTTGTGAGCAATGTTGTTGTTGATTACGATCTCGAAAGTGATAAATCAGTCAAAGTACAAATAAACTTATTAGACAAATATGTAATTGAAGCTTAAAAAGTTTATTTGTACATTTGCCTGGTATCAATAAATTCTCATGAGTTCTCATGGGTAAATGAATTCATATTGAAAAAAATTTGTTATGAAAAATTTATTAAGCGTGTGTTTATTACTTTTTCTGTCAGTACAGACTTTTGGTAAAACACAACAAGAAAAACCGGATACGTTAATAATCGGTTATTATCCTTCTGCACCGTTCATAATTGAAACCGAAGATGGCCCTGAGGGGATTAGTATTTGGCTTTGGGATGCCATTCAGAAAAAATCAGGCTATCCGTATAAAATGAAAAAAATGACCTTGAACCAGGTTGTCGAAGGTATCGCCAATGAAGAGGTAGATATGACGCTCAACCCGCTTACAATAACCTGGGGTCGAAGTAAAATTATGGATTTTTCAGTACCTTATTATATTTCGAATTCTGCTGTAATGGTTCCGGCTGTGAGTAGTTTTGAAAAAGGATTGCAGTTTATTGGTTCGTTTTTTTCACTGAATTTTTTCCGTGCCATAGGAGCTTTATTTATGATTGTTTTCATTTTTGGCACATTGGCCTGGGTGTTTGAGCACCGGAAAAATCCCGAAGAATTTAAACCCGGCCTGAGAGGCTTGTGGAGCGGTATTTGGTGGTCTGCCGTTACCATGACAACAGTCGGCTACGGCGATAAATCGCCCAGAACAACCGGCGGGCGGGTTATTGCTTTGATTTGGATGTTTTCTGCCATCATTATTATTTCAGGTTTTACCGCCAGTATAGCTTCCTCGTTAACTGTGAACCAGTTGAGTTGGAATCAAAGCAGTATTGACAGCTTCAAAGATAAGAAAGTTGCCGTGATCAAAAATTCTGCAACCGATGAATTTCTTGAGCAACGTTTTTTTAAAAAACTGCAAAAGTTTACAACGTTAAAACAGTGTAGCGAAGCCCTTGCCAGTGGCAAGGTTGAAGCTGTTGCCCACGATAAGCCGCAAATACAACATATAATAAACCTCGATACGCTTGGGCAATTTGATGTTTTACCCATTAGCTATAATTCGCAATTATATGCTTTCGGATTTCGGGAAACTATTTCCAATGAAACCAAAGAGCAAATAACCAACAACATACTTGAAGTTGTTGAAAGTATGGATTGGCGTGTATTATTGAGCGAATACGGTTTGTTGGAGGAATAGTTTTCTTAGGTGCCAACTCCCCGGGAGCACAAAACAACAGTTTTTTTAGGCAACTATATTTTCAGAGTCCAATATTGGTTTTTGTTAGAAAAGTTAGTATATTGTGTGCATGTTATTGTATTGTTCTAGTAAGGGCTAGACCTGAATGTATTATTAATCTATGTCAGCAAACTCAAAATCTCGTAAGTACCGTATAGGTTTATTTGACGGCAAAAAAAAGCCGGTTTGGAATATTTTGAAAACCCGGATTGTTTGGTTTAGCCAAATAGGCCTTCGTTTTAGAGTAAAACCTGTTATAACCAGGAGTAATGGTGACTTAGTGGGTGATGGTGTTAATATTCAGCAACTTATTTTTGATTATATAGAAGAAGGTGTTCTTGTATTACAAGACGAAAAAATTATATATGGAAATAAAGCTATAAAACGCATAATTGGTAAAGAAGATGATTTTGCTACGGATGACCTTTATGCACAAATTTTGGCCGAAGATAAAAAGTACGTTCAGCAATATTATAATGACATTATCTCCGGCCTACAAAGGGCAGGTATAGATTTTCGCATCATGAAAAAAAATGGCGAACTGCGCTGGCTAAATGCAAGCGCACAGCCCTTTGAAAGCCAGAACAAGACAGGCCTTATTGCTATTGTTCAGGATATTACCCGGCGAAAAGTAAATGAGGAGAATGTGAAACAATCAGAGTTTCGATTCAGGCAATTGGTACATAAATCGTCGGATATTTTTGTCGAAATTGATGCAGAAGGCAATCAGGTTTTTATTAGTCCGGTAGCTGAGACAATTACCGGGTTTACCCCTGAAGAGCTAAAAGTGCCTATTTCTGAAATAATACACCCGGATGACATGCCCGGAGTGCAGGAAGTGTGGGCAGAGGCTGTAAAAAACGATTCAAAATCGTACCGGGTCGAATACCGGCACAAACATAAAACAAAAGGATATATTTGGGTAGAAGCTCATGGGCGAAGTTACCTGAACGATCCCGATATCGGGCTTGTACATACGTTTGTGAGAGATATAACCAAGCGTAAAGAACTTGAGTTACAGCTAAAAGCCCAGCAACAACAATTTCAAATTATTACGCAAAGCATTTCAGACGTAATTTGGGTTTACAATCTGGATAAAAAGCGATTTTCATACATCTCCCCAAATATAGACCGGTTGCGGGGGTTGACTGTCGAAGAGGCCATGGAAGAAAAGCTCGAGGAGGCATTAACCCCGGAATCTGTACAACTGGTATTGCAAAGGTTGGGAGAGGGTTATAAGCTTTTCGAAAAAGACCCCGGAAATTTGGTTGCTTCTGTCGATGAAGTTCAACAACCCTGCAAAGATGGCCGAATAATTTGGGTCGAAATTTCTACCCATTTGAGAATGAACCCCATGGGGCAAATTGAGATTTTTGGAGTTTCGCGTGATATTAACGATCGCAAAAAGGCAGCAAAAGCTCTCCGCGAAAGCGAGGAAAAATACCGCAAGCTAATTGAAAACATGGATTCAGGGGTTGTGTTGTACAACCATCAAATGAAAATTGTTTCCCATAATCAGGCGGCACAGCAAATTTTAGGCGCAAAAAATGAATTAGTGGGCACAACGCCAAAAAAATACCAGCGTACAACAATACACGAAGATGGATCTCTGTTTTTACCAAAAGATTACCCGGTATGCCGCGCTTTGAAGGAGCAGTGCAAAATACGAAACGTTATTATGGGCGTGAAGCAGGAGAAAGGTATAAACTGGGTCAGAATTAATGCAGAACCCCTTGTGTTGGGCGATGAAAAAGAAACATTTGCACTGGCGACTTTTAGTGATATAACTGCATTGAAAGAAAAGGAAGAAAAGCTGATAGATGCCAATAAAACCAAGGATAAGTTTTTGTCGGTGCTGGCACACGATCTCAAAGCTCCGTTTAACGCCATTCTTGGCTATTCCGAACTTATGATGGAGAGCATTCAGGAAGAAGATTATCAGAATTTGGCTCAAATGGTGCAAACTTCGCACGGTGCAGCCATCAACCTGGTATCTTTGCTCGATAATTTGCTCGAGTGGTCCCGTGCAAAATCAGGCGCGTTGCAATTTGCACCGGCAAATATCGATATTGTGGAAATAATCGCTGATCAGGTATCGTATTTAGCAAATTTGGCCGATCAAAAGTCAATTAAGCTTAACTTTGAAAATAATTCCTGTAAATTTATATATGGCGACAAACACATGTTAGCCTCTGTTTTACGAAATTTAATATCTAACGCTATAAAATTTTGTAATACAAAAGGCCGGGTAAATGTGTCATGCGAAATGTTGGATAATTTTTGCCATATCGTAGTTGCTGATAATGGCATTGGAATGGATTTTGAAAAGCAGGAAAATCTTTTTTCCGATACAAGGGAGAGTTCAGATGGCACCGCAGGCGAGCAGGGAACAGGCTTAGGCCTGGCTGTTTGCAAAGAGTTCGTGCTGTGGCACAATGGAGATATTTATGCTGAAAGTAAACCCGGAGACGGTACAAAAATGCATGTAAAAATTCCCTGTCCGGAGAAAACTTTTATAAAAAATTAACAACTTAACAAAATTTTTATGTTGAAATTGAAATTAAAATCACAAGGCATTGTTTGGCAAGTAATTTTATCTTTTTTGTTAATGGGATGCGGATATGCCGGTTCAGGCAAACTGGAGCTTCCTAATTATAGCGAAAAAGATGCAATTATTGAACATAAAGCTTATGCACTGGCCTACAATGAAGAAAAAGAGCAAGCCGACTGGGTGGCGTGGGAGCTTACAAAAGAGGAACTTAACGGCGATATAAAGCGGAAAAATAATTTTAAACCCGATCCGAAAGTTGTATCAAAAACGGCAAATGACGATGATTACTATAAATCCGGTTACGATCGCGGACATTTGGCGCCGGCAGCTGACATGACATGGGATGAAGTTGCCATGGACGAAAGTTTTTACTACAGTAATATGTCGCCGCAAAACCCGTCTTTTAATCGGGGCATTTGGCGAAGGCTGGAAACTCAAACCAGAAAATGGGCAGAAAAATATGAAAAAATTTATGTGGTAACCGGCCCCGTTTTTACAAACGAACCTTCTTTTATAGGCCCCAATAAAGTTGCTATACCCGATGCATATTACAAAACAATTTTGATTACCGCCGACAGCGAAATACAGGGCGTTGGCTTCATAATGCCCAATAAAAAAGGCTCTGGCGATTTATTGGAATATGCTGTAACCATTGATTCTGTAGAAAAAGTTACCGGCATAGATTTTTATCCACTGCTGCGCGACCGCTATGAAAATGCTGTGGAAAGCAGTGTTGATAAAACGTTTTGGGAATAAGAGCCTATTTCAGCCCATCACAAAATTGGGACAGATAGCAAATTATTTATATTAATTGAACATTCACTCCAACGCTGGCTTGCCAATTTGGTCAGTCCAAATCGCTTGAAACCATATTTTTTGATTATGCTAATGAAGGTTGTTTTGTAGCCGCATGAAGAAAAATGCGTTAAAAAAATCTGCTTATTATGACGTCAAAATTTGCGCTGTTCGAGGGGGTGTATCAAAAGTCGTTAAACGACAAAATATTTAACTATCTATATAAAA
>CAYPSX010000093.1:0-14310 GCA_964413185.1 uncultured Bacteroidales bacterium | reverse complement strand
ATGACTGTTTTAAATACGAGCATAACGCAGAAATCGGACATTATGGACAGACACTGAATAGTGTAATGCCAACCCGGGATATATGATCTAAAAGCGCTTGTTCTTCTATTTGATTGTAAATAACCAGGTCGAATTTATACGGTAATTCAAGGTCATCAAGTTGAAGTGAAATGTCGATTATGTCGTTTGTTTCCAGATTATCTCCTTTTAAAACCAAATCTATATCTGAACCCGGGTCAGAATTGCCTTTTGCCCGTGAACCAAATAGTATAACCTCCGATATTTTGTCGTATCTGTCGAAAACAGCAAGAATGTTTTTCAGTACATCTGCATCAAGGCCATATTTTTTTTCATTCATCATTTAGTAAGGGGTTTTGTGGATGATTCAGTTCCTTTTCCAATCTTTCTTTAAGGCTTTTAAGCAGGTTATAATATTCTTCTTTTATTCCTGTAATGATTTCAATGGCTATTTGTTCATTGTAGGTATGACTTGTAAGGTTCCTGCTTTTATGCATTCGCATCCAGCCCATTCCATCTTTGATGTATCCGTCCTGAAAGCTTTGCTCAATTGCCGGTCTGGGACCGTTAATGTCTTTATATCCTTTTTCCTGCAGGAGGTCCTGGAGCGTTTTCCAACTTAGTTCATACGTGTATTCGAAAGCTTTTATTAGCCCCTGCTCTTCCATTTTGTTCAGGTTTTTATGCTCAAGAAAGCTGGAAAGCTGTTCAAATGCTTTCTTGAAATTGCTGAACCTTTGTTGCCACCGTATATCTTTATTCTTCATGATTTTGAATGTTTTCATTTATTTCTCCGGGCCGAAATCCCAGTTTCAATAGGTTCTGTGGATTGGTAATTTCGTTTAGTTTATGCTGGTCAATGAGTTTCAGTTTTTCATTGGCGTTGAAAATGCTCGTGTTTTTTTCTTTCATGAATTTGGCCAGTTCGCCGGCTTTGTTGTATCCAATGTATGGTACCAGCGCTGTTGCTATTGATGGGCTGTAGTAGAGCTGTTCGGTTGCTTTCTCAATATCAATTTTTATTCCGCTAACGAGGTTTTTTGTCATGGTTTGATTGGCCGCAATCAATAAATCGAGGCTGTTGAGAATGGCATCGCCAATTTGTGGCAAATAGGCATTGAGCTCCAGTTGACCCTGTCCGCAAAGCGAACTTACAAGCATATCGTTTGCATAAATTTTATGGGCTGCGCTTATGATAAATTCCGGAATTACAGGGTTTACTTTGCCCGGCATTATTGAGCTTCCGGCTTGTCTCGTTGGTATGTGAAACTCAGTGTGACGCGAAATATCGGCTGCCAATAACCGCAAATCAGAAGCGGCTTTTTCCAGGTTCACGGCGTGTGCTTTTAGTGTAGCATGAATTTCCACAAAAACATCCAGGTTGCTGGTGGTGTCTATCATGTTTTCGCTACGTGTAATTTGCAGGTTGGTGAGCTTTTGCAGCGTTGGTACTACCTCCATAATGAAATATGTAGGCACGGTAATACCCGTTCCAATGGCGCTTCCGCCCAAATTGACTACTTTGATGCGTTCAAAACATTTCGATACCCGCCACCAATCGCGCGACAATGCATCGCTGAATGCACTAAACATTTTTCCATACGAAGTGGGAACAGCTTGTTGCAATTGTGTGTATCCGGGTCGCATGGCATTGCGAAATTTTGTTTCTGCCTGTTCAAATTCGTTTCGCGAACGGTTTATTGCTTCTTCAAGCTGATCCAGAAGTTGCATAATGGCCACTCTGAGCGCGGTTGGAACCGTATCGTTTGTGCTTTGGAAAATGTTGGCATGCTCCACCGGATCAATGTGCTCATAATTCCCGGGCTTTTTTCCGGATAATTGAAGTGCTCGATTGGCAACGATTTCGTTGATGTTCATGTTGATGCTCGTGCCGGCACCGCCTTGTACTGCCGGTACAATAAAATGCTCAATGTGCTCTCCGCCGGACACTTCAGTTGCGGCTTTTTTTAGTGCATCAATAATTTCAGGGGCGATGAGGGAGACGGGAATGTTGTCTGCAAACTTTGTTTTCAAGGCTTTTGCATATTTCCCGTACGTTTCATAGCAAGCCAGCTTTACCAGTCCCATGGCCGTGTACCATTTGGAATTAAATGATGATTGCCCCGGGAAATTTTCTTTTGCCCGCAAAGCATGTATGCCATACAATGCTGAATCTTCAATTTTTTTTTCTCCAATCATATCTTTTTCTATCCTCATATATTGCGCTTTTGCTGGTTTCTGGAAAAAATACTGCATATCTTGTTCAAATTTACTTCAAAACCTGCATAAAAAGCAAAGGATTAATGTTTTCTTGCAAAGACTATTCAACTGAATTGTTTTTTTCTTCTTCCAAAGCATCCCAAAACTCAACAGCCCTGCGCATGTGGGGGATTACAATGGTGCCGCCAACGACGTTGGCCACGCTGAATATTTCATACATTTCTTCTTTTGTAATTCCTAATTTATGGCATTGCTCCACGTGGTATTTTATGCAGTCGTCGCATCGCAAAACCATGGAAGATACAAGTCCGAGCATCTCTTTTGTGCGCGTATCCAGAGCGCCTTCCATGTAGGTGTTGGTGTCGAGATTGAAAATCCGTTTAATTACTTTGTTGTCGCCATCAAGAATTCTCTCGTTCATTTTTTGCCGGTATTCCCGGTATTCCTTCAGTTCATTACTCATAATTGGATGTTTTTTATAATTATTGGAGTTTTCTTAAGCGCCCTATTTAGGTTTTAGGCCAGTTCGCCTCTTAAAGTTGCCGACGAGCAATTTGTTACTTTTACGTTTACATAATCGCCCGGTTTGTATTCACCTTTGGGGAATACAATTACTTTGTTTTGTTCGTTTCGTCCGAAAAGTTCTTCAGATGACTTTTTTGAAACACCTTCTGCCAGCACTGTGAATGTTTTACCAATGTCGCGTTTGTTGCTTTGCAACGATAGCGTTTGTTGTAAGTCAATAATTTCCTGCAGTCGCTTCCCTTTTACCTCTTCCGGAACATTGTCGGGCAGGTGTTTTGCAGCGTAGGTTCCTTCGCGCTCGCTGTATTTGAACATGAATGCCCAATCGAATTCAACCTCTTTCATTAGCGACAGGGTTTGAGCGTGGTCTTCTTCGGTTTCGCTGTGGAACCCGCAGAAAACATCTGTTGTAATGCCGCAATCGGGTATCAATTCTTTAATTTTTGTAATGCGGTCAAGATACCACTCCCGGTCGTATTTCCGGTTCATTAGCTTTAATATTTTGTTGCTGCCCGACTGAACCGGAAGGTGAATGTGGTTGCAAATATTTTTATGTTCTGCAATCGTATAAATGAGTTTATCTGAGATGTCTTTTGGGTGTGATGTGGTGAAGCGAATTCGAACACTTGTGTTCAGTTTTGATACACTTTTTAAAAGATCGGGGAAGTCGAATTTTTCGTCATCTTTTTCCCAATAATATGAATTCACATTCTGGCCTAAAAGCGTAACTTCTTTATGACCTGTAGCAATTAGTTTTTTTACTTCTTGCAAAATGTCTTCGGGATCGCGGCTTCGTTCGCGGCCACGGGTATACGGCACAATGCAATAGGTGCAAAAGTTATTGCAGCCGCGGCTGATGGAAACAAAGCCTCCTAAGCTTGTTTCTTCCAATCTTTTAGGGATGACTCCATGATACGTTTCTTCCGTAGATAATTCTACATCAATGGCAGGTTTACCCTGATCGGCCATTTGAAGGAGGCCGGGCAATTTCCGGTAAGTATCGGGGCCGGCTACAACGCTTACAGCCTTATGTTCGGTGAGTTTGTCGCCAAGTCTCTCCGCCATGCAGCCAATAACGCCCACTTTTAAATTTGGATTTTGTTTCTTGTTGTATTTCAGCGCATCCAGTCGGTTCCATATCTTTTGTTCTGCATTTTCGCGAATAGAACATGTATTGATCAGAACCAAATCGGCTGAATTTATATCGCGCGTTATTTCATAATCCTGTTCTCCTAAAACGCTTGCCACAACTTCGCTGTCGGCAACATTCATTTGGCAGCCATAAGTTTCTATGTATAGTTTTTTCTTCTGCATTTTTGTTTTGATTTTCATTGGCGATGCAAATATAGTGCTATCAATGCGATGTGCTGGTAAATAATCAGCTTATTTATCTGTTAATTTACAATACAATAACCATTTTTTTTGGCCCATTGCTTATTCATGTTGGACAAACAATTTTTTGTAGCTTTGTGTTCTGAAAACTTGAGCGTATTGTGCTGAAGCAATTGTATAATGTTTTATGCTGATTTTTAGAAAGTAACCGGAAAAGAATTGAATTATGGCAGGACACAGTAAATGGGCAAATATTAAACACCGCAAAGGTGCACAGGACGCCAAAAGGGCTAAAATGTTTACACGTATTTCCAAAGAAATTATTATAGCAGTAAAAGAAGGCAACGACCCTGATCCTGAGAATAATCCACGGTTGCGTCTTGCTATACAAAATGCAAGAAGCATCAATATGCCCAAAGATAACATTCAGCGCGCTATTGATAAAGCTTCGGATAAGTCCAGTGAAAACCTCGCTGAAATGACATTCGAAGGCTATGCCCAGGGCGGTGTTGGAATCTTTGTCGAATGTATGACCGATAATAACAATCGCACTGTGAGCGATGTGCGCTCTATATTCGCTAAACACGGCGGCAGCCTGGGGAAGAATGGTTCGCTGAGTTTTATCTTTGAGCGAAAAGGAGTATTTACCATTTCAAAAGATACAATTGAAGATTTGGAAGAGCTTGAACTTGAGTTGATAGACGCCGGTGCCGAAGAGTTCGACAGTGAGGGCGATTTGCTTGTGATAACTACTCCCATGGAGGAGTTTGGGGCCATGCAAAAAAAGCTTGATGATATCGGCATAACACCCGAAAATGCAGGTTTACAGCGTATTCCAAATTCATCTAAAGAGGTCGATCTTGAAACCGCTAAAAAAGTTTTGGCAACAATCGACGATTTTGAAGAAAACGATGATGTGCAAAACGTCTATCATAACCTGGAAATGACACCCGAACTGGAAGCGGAATTGTCTTGATACACAACCGATAAGCATTTGCTAAAAGGAATGGGATGCTCGAAAATCAAAAAAAATACTTATTTGTCTGATAATAAGAAGACAATTATCTTTGGCGCCTTTTTTGTTCAATTTCTGACGGAACGGCAACTGATAACTGAGAAAAGAATTTTTTATGAACCGATTTTTAACCAGCATTTTGTTGGCTATTGTTTTTGTTGTGCATGTGCAAGCTCAGGAAACCAAAATAGCGAAAGCTTCACGAACTATAGAAACAGTAAAAGTAGACGGAAAACTAACCGAACTATGCTGGAGTGCCGCTAAAGAAGCTACCGACTTCTATCAATATAGCCCTTATAATGGTAAAGAACCATCAGAAACAACTATTGTAAAGTTTGTGTACGACGATGAAGCGCTTTATGTTGGTGCTTTTCTGGAAGATTCTAAGCCACATTTAATATCCAAAAGCCTTGGGAAAAGAGATGATTTTAACCTGGCCGATTATTTCGGCGTGTATATAGACCCTTATAACGATGCCAGTAAATCGTACGGTTTTTTTGTAACCGCATCGGGCGTACAGGTTGATATAAAAAAAACAACATATAATGACCATGGCTGGAATGCTGTTTGGGAATCTGCCGTTCATCATACGCCCAACGGATGGAGTATAGAAATGAGAATACCTTACTCGGCCCTCAGGTTTTCCAAAAGAAAGAATCAGGAATGGGGGATAAATATGCAGCGTGTTTTGCAGCGTAAACGCGAAACAAACACCTGGAATTACGTGGATATCAATACAGAGGGAATGAATAAACAGGCAGGTGTGTTAACCGGAATTGCTAACGTAGAACCTCCTGTACGCCTGGCTTTTCTTCCTTACGTGTCGGCTTATGTGGAGAATGATGCCCACGAGAACAGCTATTCGCTGAAAGGCGGAATGGATGTAAAATACGGTATTAACGAAAGTTTCACCCTCGATATGATGCTGATACCTGATTTTGGACAGGTAAAGTCTGATAAAGAAGTGCTTAATCTTAGCCCGTACGAGACTTACTATGGCGAAAACCGCGAGTTTTTCAAAGAAGGAATGGAGCTATTTAACCGGGCCGGAATTTTTTATTCGCGGCGTATTGGTGATGCTCCCGTTAATATGTCGCATGCCTACGATATGGCCGACTCAATTGGTGCCGATCTGGTTGAGGCCCCCGGAACTACACAGTTGATAAACGCTACAAAAATTACCGGAAAAACTCAGGATGGAATAAGTGTAGGCTTTTTAAATGCCCTGAGCCAAAAGACCGAAGCTGTCCTGAAAGATACAGTTACAGGAGAAAATCATCAGGTTACAACCCAGCCATTCACCAATTATAACGTGTCTGTAATAGAGAAAAGCCTCCGGGACAACTCTTTTATCAGCCTCATAAATACAAATATTTATCGACCCGAAGATAATTATGTCGCCAATGTAACAGGTACCCAAATGCGCTATGAAATTAAAGAGCAAATTGCTGTTAGGGGAGCAGGTGCGTTAAGTCAGAAATACGATTTGGATAACCCTTTTGGCTATAAGTACTGGACAGAAATTGAGCGTATTACAGGCAATTTTCGTTTTTCCATATATCACAATACAGAAAACAAAACCTATGACCCCAATGATTTGGGTTATTTGCAAAGTGCCGACGAACGCAATCAGCGCTTAATTTTATCGTACTCAAAGCGTGAACCATTCTGGAAAATGCTCAATTGGTATAATGATGTTACTTTCTATTACAATACTATGTATGATTATAGTGAATTCGTAAGTACACGAATTAAATTTTCTACACGCGGAACAACCAACAAACATCTTTCCATGGGCTTTACCTCCGAAGTGAAGCCAATACAAGGCTACGATTACAACGAACCACGTGTGGAGGGCTATAAATTTAAAAATGCATCGTGGCAAAATGCCTCTTTCTGGATATCATCAGATTATAGAAAAATGCTCGCTTTGGACCTCAGTTATGGGGGTTGGATTGCAAATCAGTACGATCAATCCGGGATGTGGTACGAGGTAAGTCCGCGATTGAGGTTGGGAAACAGGTTTCAATTAGTTTACAGTTTTAACGGTGATAATAGTTTTAATTCCATTGGATATGTCGAGCATAATGAGGCTGAGGATTCCGTTGTTTTTGGTCGCAGGAATTATCAGAAAATCGAAAATAACATTAATATTGATTATATTTTTACGCCTACCTCATCACTAACTTTTTATTTGCGTCACTATTGGACAAAGGTGAATTACGATCAATACTATTTACTGAACCGTGATGGTACGCTGAACGATTATCCGGATTTTGCTGACCAGGCAGATATCAATTACAACGCATTTAATATTGATTTGGTTTATACGTGGCAGTTTGCGCCGGGTAGCGAAATGTCGCTGGTTTGGAAAAACCAAATTTTATCTGAAACTGACGAGGTGATCAATAGTTTTCGCGAGAATCTCAATCAAACTTTTTCCGAACTTGGAAAAAACAGTATTTCTATTCGTGTGCTTTACTATTTGGATTACCAGCAAATAAAGCACAGGCTTTTGTAATTTTATACCACTAAAAATGCTTGTCGAGCCAGGCATGTAACGCTGCAATAGACCATAAGCGGTTATAAAGATATGCATTGCGGGGATTTTGGTATTGTTTTTTCAATTTGTTGACAATCTCAGCATCAACAATACCGTGTTTTTTTATCATTTGTTCATCCAAATACTCATCGAACCATTCTTTTAAAGCACCGTTCATCCATTGGGCAAGCGGCACTGAAAATCCTTGTTTGGGCCGGTCGAACAATTCTTTCGGCACATAATTATAAAGTAGTTGTTTTAGCAAATATTTGCCGGTTTTTCCCCTGAGTCGTAACGCCGGATCCAGGTTAAACGCCAATTCAACAATTCTATAATCCAACAAAGGAACCCTTGTTTCCAAGGCATATCGCATACTGGCGCGGTCTACCTTTGTTAATAAATCGTCGGGCAAATAATAGGAGAAATCAAACAAGGCTTGTTTTTCAGCAGCAGTCAGGTGCCTTTTAATTTCACCGGTTTCGAATCGGGATGTATTGCTGTTTGTGAGCAATAATTGGCTGATTTCTTTATTGCTGAAAAAATATTGTTCCTGTGAAAAAATATGATCCGGCGCATTACGTTTCTGGCTAAAAAGACCAGAAGCCCTCCTGTGGCGGGATTTTCCATGTTTTAAAACCTGTTTGTATACCGGCGACATAAATTTGACAGATGGTTTTGCCAGCCGTTGCGCCCAAATATGTGCTCCATAGCCCATAAAAAGCTCATCGCCACCATCGCCCGATAGAGTAACGGTAACTTCCTCTTTGGCCATGCGGGAAACCAGCATCGTTGGTATGGCGCTCGTGTCGGCAAAAGGTTCGTCATAATGTGTAATGATGTCGGGCAGCAATTCCCGGGCTTCTTTTTCCGTTGCAAATAATAACCGGTGGTCAGAGCCAATATGCTCCGCCACTTTTTTTGCATAATCAGCTTCATTGTGCTTTGCATGCTCAAAACCAATGGTAAACGTTTTTATTTTTCCGGGATAATGCCGTGCAGCAATCGCCGAAACCAACGAGCTGTCTATTCCGCCACTCAGGAAAGTGCCTACGGGCACATCACTAATCAGCCGGCTTTGAACTGCACTGTTAACCATTTTATCCAGTCTGACCAGCGCATCTTTTTCATTTGAGATTACGTTCTTTTCAAATTTTTGATCAATGGACCACCACCGACGTTTTACAACTCCTTTGCCATCAATAATGGCAAGTTCTCCCGGCAGAAGCTTGTAAACGTTTTTATAAATGCTGTTCGGCGCTTTAATAAAGCCAAGGTGCAAATATTCACTAATAGCCGATAACTCAATTTGCAGCCATTCTTTAGGAAGTGCGTTTTGCAGTGCCTTCAACTCCGATGAAAAAACGAAATTGTTTGAGCTTTGATAATAAAACAAAGGCTTAATGCCAACTCTGTCGCGGAAAAGAAACAAGCGATTTTCTTTTGTATCATAAATGGCAATAGCAAACATACCGTTGAGGAAATTGACAAATTCAACCCCTTTTTTTGCAAAAAGCTCAAGAACAACTTCGCTATCGCTGCTTGTTTTTGTTTCTATTCTAAACTGGCGGGCAAGTTCCATGTAATTGTATACCTCACCATTGTAAGCCATTACAAAACGCTTATCGTGGGAATAAACAGGTTGGTTCGACCTTGGGTTAAGGTCTATAATACTCAGCCGGTTATGAGTGAGCCCGGCATGCTTGTCGCTAAAAAAACCTGTATAGTCAGGCCCTCTGTGTTTCAGAGCTTCAGACATCAATTTAAGATGTGATGAATCGAAAAAATCGTTATTTTGCCAAAATCCTGCAATACCACACATGCGCTTACTTTTTTTGTTCGAACATAAATAAAATTTTTAGATTTTTCGAATTAATTGGTTTAAAGAATCGATTAATGAGCATTTACCACAGAAAATCTTTTAAATTTGTATGCTAGAAGAAAAAAATTACATAATTTTAGGTTTATCAAAATCTGTTTCTAACTTTAAACGATTAATTCAGATTGTGTGCACCTTTTCAGCATAATGCAATATAAAGCAGGTTGGCTTTTCTTTGATAAGAGAGTCGAATAATTTAAAGATTTAGGTATGAAGTACAGATTCACCATTGCAAATCGCTTGTTATTAGGTTTCGGGCTTATCATAATTACGCTGCTTGTCAGTAGCGTTCTTACATATACAACACTACAAACCAATAAACAATTAAACGAAGAGGTTGCCAATGTGTACTCGCCTTCCGTTTCTTATTTGGGTGAGATGTTGCAGTTAGTCAATAATTCTAAAATGTTGATTAAGAACTGGGTACATATTGAACGGAAAGGTGATACCCCTGACAAGCGAAAGTTGAGAGAGTTGCACAATGAGGAATTTCCTGAATTGGTTTCGAAAATCAAAAATGTGTACAAAAACTGGACACCCGGAGAACAGGCCATTTTTGATACGCTGGAGGTTTTAATGCGCGATACCCTGTTTGAGTACCATAAAGAAGTTATGTCGAAGCTCAGTAGCTTTGGTGCGTATGATGACGCAATGATCATGTTCGAAGTTTCTCCCATGGTTGAGCAGGGAGGCGAAATTATCACTACAACCGATAAAGCGCTTGAGAAAGTTGAATACCTTGTGAAAACCCTGAAAGAAATAAGTGACGAAAAGAACAAGGCCATGTTCGATTCGCTCGACTCTTTTCAGATGTTTATTTTGATCTCCGGATTGATTATGTTGCTTATAGCCTTTGGTATTGCAATTTTTATTTCCAGAGCTACAATCAGGCCTATCTTAAGACTGAAAGATTTCTTGCTTGTAATGACGCGGGGTGTACTGCCCGATGAAAAAATGAAAGAATCCAATGATGAAATTGGAGATATGAGCAAGGCGTTGAATAAATACATAGACGGCATGCGCCGCACATCCAATTTTGCCCTCGCCATAGGGAAAGGAGAGTACGAAACAGATTATTCGCCTTTGAGCGAAGAAGATGCACTGGGGAATGCTTTGTTGCGCATGCGCGACGATTTAAAGAAAGCTTCAACGGAAGATGAACGACGCAAAAAAGAAGATGAAATACGCAATTGGACAGCTCAGGGAATTGCCAAGTTTAGCGATATACTTCGCCAAAACAATGACGACATAGAGCAATTATCATACAATATTGTTGACAATTTAATAAACTATATCGGAGCAATTCAAGGTGCTATTTATGTGCTCAGTACCAACGAAAACGAAGAGGAGCAATATTTTGAGATGACTGCAGCCGTAGCTTACGGCCGTAAAAAGATGGTCGATCGGCGCGTTGAACTTGAAGAAGGGCTTGTTGGTCGCTGTGCATTTGAAAAAGAAACTGTTTACCTGAAAGAAATCCCTGATAATTATGTCAGAATAACAAGTGGGTTGGGCGATGCCAATCCCAACGTGCTATTGCTCACTCCATTGAAGCTCAATAACGAGATATTTGGAGTTCTCGAAATTGTTTCTTTCAATGAGTTTCAAAAACATCAGATTGAATTTGTCGAAAAAGTAGGTGAGAATATCGCATCAACCATTTCTTCGGTGCGCATTAACCAGCGAACAGCCAAGCTTCTCGAAGAGTCGCGCCAAAAAGGAGAAGAATTGGCATCGCAAGAAGAAGAAATGCGCCAAAATATGGAAGAACTGCAAGCCACACAAGAAGAATCTGCACGCAGGGAATCTGAAATGCAAGACACAATCGATGCAATAAACAATACACTTGGTAATTTCGATATGGATATTAACGGTTATATAATCAGTGCCAACGAGAGATATGCAGAGCTAACTTTCAATAAATCAGCAGATCTTATTGGAAAAGAACATCGTACCCTATTTGATCATGAAAAAAGTAATGTCGATCATTATGATGAAATTTGGGAAGGGCTAAAAAATGGAATACCCAGCGAAATTGAGTTGAAATATAACACTCCTGAAGGTGATGTTTGGCTCAAAGAATCATACACACCAGCCAAAAACCTTGAAGGCGAATATGAGAAAATTGTTGCACTTGTTACTGACGTAAGCGAGAAGAGAAGCAAAGACAGTGCAATTCATGCATACCAACACGAGCTTGAAGATCAGGGTGAGATTTTACGCGAGACAATGGACAGAATTAATACTGTAAAAGAGGAGTGCGAAAGTAAAATATCGGAGCTGGAAAAAGAAAAAGAAATTATTGAAGAAGAAGGCAGAGTGCAAATTGAAAGTTTGAAAATGCAAATTGATGAATTAACAGGAGGAGATGATTAAATCAATATAAATTGAAAAACAAGCGGGAGTAATAACTTCCGCTTTTTTTAATGAAAAATATAAACATGCAATTAGCTTCGATTGACTGGATTATTTTAGCCGTATTTTTTTCAATTGTGATCGGTATTGGATGGGTCGCTTCACGTACTGCCCGAAAGAACACATCGGAATTTTTTCTTGGCGGGCGCGGAATGCCCTGGTGGCTGCTCGGTGTTTCAATGGTAGCCTGTACTTTTTCTGCCGATACGCCGAACCTTGTCACCGATTTTGTGCGTACCTCCGGCGTAGCCAAAAACTGGGCATGGTGGGCATTTTTGATTACCGGAATGGTAACAGTTTTTATTTACGCAAAACTTTGGCGACGGTCAAATGTACTTACAGATCTCGAGTTCTACGAATTGCGCTATTCTGGTAAGCTTGCTTCGTTTTTACGTGTATTTCGTTCAGTGTATTTAGGTTTATTCTTTAATGTGCTCATTATGGCCAGCGTGAGTCTCGCTGCAATTAAAATTGGAGCTGTAATGTTTGGGCTGGCACCATGGGTAACTATCGTAGTAGGTTCAATAGCTGTAGCTATTTATGCAGGAATTGGCGGACTTAAAGGCGTAATTTGGGCAGATTTTTTTCAGTACAGTATTGCTATGTTCGGGGCAATATATGCAGCCGTTATAGCTTTGCAACAACCAGAGGTAGGTGGTTTAGATGGTTTACTTTCTCATCCGGATATTCAGGATAAACTTAGTTTTGTTCCAGACTTCAGCGATCCCGGCACACTGCTTACCTTACTTATAATTCCGGTTGCCGTGCAATGGTGGAGTGTTTGGTATCCGGGAGCAGAACCGGGTGGGGGAGGTTACATCGCTCAAAGGATGTTATCTGCAAAAGATGAAAAAAATGCCATTGGAGCAACGCTTTTCTTCAATTTCATGCATTATGCTATACGTCCATGGCCGTGGATAATAGTTGCACTGGCTTCGCTAATAATTTATCCGGATTTAGTATCTATCCACAATGAGTTTCCAGACATAGCACCTGAATATCTAAAACACGATATCGCATACCCTGCCATGATGTCGAAACTTGGACCGGGCTGGCTTGGGTTAGTTGTTGCTTCGCTCATTGCAGCTTACATGTCAACCATCGGAACACATCTCAATTGGGGCTCATCATATATCGTCAACGATTTTTATAAACGTATCGTTCGTCCCGGTGCGCCGGAAAAAGAACTTGTGCGTGTGGGGCAGCTCAGTACATTGCTTTTGATGCTGTTTTCGGGCACGATAGCACTTACAATAATGGAAAATGCCCAGGAAGCATTCAACATACTTTTACTTACAGGTGCAGGCTCCGGAGCTATTTATTTACTGAGATGGTTTTGGTGGCGCATTAACGCTTTAACAGAAATTGTTGCGATGATAAGCGCTACACTAACGGCTATTGTTCTTATTTTCGGATTTGAAGATGCCACACTGGCTACTCAATATCTCGATGCTTTTACTGTTCGTTTGTTAATCGCGGTGGGTACCACCACAGTTGTATGGTTGGTTACAACTCTGGTAAGTAAGCCTGAAGATGAAAAGACCCTGTTGTCGTTTTACCGAAGAACCCGTCCGGGTGGCCCCGGGTGGCGAAAAATTGCACGTAAAGCATTCCCTGACGAAGTTAAACCCGATGCCTGGGCCATGCCGATACAAATTTTGAATGTGTTTATCGGCTGTGTAACAGTTTATTCTGCCCTTTTTGCCATTGGATCGATGGTTTATGGAGAATTGTTGCAAGCCGCAATCCTTTTTGCCATAGCTGCCGGCGGAATCTTTACAATTTTTAAATTGTTCCATAAGCTTAGAGCCGATATAACTTAGTGTCAAGTCAAGCATAATCTGACGGGCCAGGTATTGATCTTTTCATTTTTATCTGCGTTAAAAAATGTTTACAGAACGCTGCTATGCGCACATTTTTTGCCTGGCTAAAAATGAAAATCCTTTCAACTTACCCGTCATTTCATACTTGAGAAGACACTAGAAAAAAAAGCCATCGCTGAAATTTCAGCGATGGCTTTTATCTTTTCCTCCTGAGCTATCTATTCAGGAATGATTGCTTCGGTTGGGCAAACATCAGCGCAAGCACCACAGTCAGTGCAAGTATCAGGATCAATAACATAAATATCACCTTCTGAAATAGCATCCACCGGGCATTCTGGTATGCAACTACCACATGCTACGCAATCTTCTGTAATTTTGTAAGCCATTGTTGTATAATTTTTAGTTCTGTAATTACAGTACAAATGTATAAGCCTTTCCTAAAAAAACGAAGAAATATCAAAAAAAACACACTATTTATATACCGTAAAAACTATGTTTACGGTATGTTTCTGAACATGCCACGTGTAAGAGGCTGAGGGATTTG
>CAYPSX010000092.1:13186-14331 GCA_964413185.1 uncultured Bacteroidales bacterium | reverse complement strand
GCAATGGAAAGTCCTTTTTGCCCGGCAGCCAGGTTGCGGCGATAAAATGCATTGGATTCTTCAGCGGTGGAAAAACCGGCATACTGGCGAATGGTCCACGGGCGCATGGCGTACATGGCTGAGTAAGGTCCGCGGAGATATGGTGCCAGTCCGGCAGCATAATTCAAATGTTTCATGCCGGCCAGGTCGTCTTTGCTGTATACCCCTTTTACAGGTATTTTTTCCGGCGTGTCCCAGTTGGGTTTTATGTTGTGAGCATCTTGCCAGGCTTTTCCTGTTGGGGTTTCCGACTTTATTTTATCGAAATCTATATTATTAAATTTAGGTCTCATAATGTTCAAATTTCAGTGTTTTCAATCCGTTATTTACAATAGTCCGAGCTGTTTCTGGAATGTTTCCAGTGTTTCGAGCACATTGGATTTTATGTGGATAAAATGTTTCACTCCGGCTTCTTTAAGTTGCTCTATGCTGTCTTTTGGATAGCCGGCAACAACAACTTCAGCTTTTCCGGTGAGTTGTTTTACAGCTTCGGGTGCAATATTCGGATACTCATCATCTGAGCTACAAAGAATTACAATGTCGGCCTTTTCTTCTATGGCCGCTTTCACGCCTTCATCAACAGATTTAAATCCATGGTTGTCGATGGTTTTGAACCCGCCAATGGCGAAAAAGTTTTGTGAGAATTGTGAGCGGGCCAATCGCATCGACAGGTTGCCGTAAGTTAGCATAAATGCTACAGGCCGTTTGTTGTTTTTTGCGTAGCTGTCGGTACGATAGCGCATGCGCTCAAATTCCATGGGGCCGCGATATAGTACCAGTCCTTGTGTTTCAGCATCTTTTGCTGTGTAATCTTTGGCTTCGAAAAGTTCAGCCGGCATGTTTTCTTTTGTTTCGTCGAAATTGGGGAATTCATTTGTGCCCAGGAACTTCTCTTTTCGTAATGCAATGCTTTCATTGCGTTTTTTTACTGTGTCAGCCAGACGTTTTTGGAAGTCTCCTTTGCGATACGATTTAATGAAACCGCCTTCATTCTCAATATTCAGGAATATTTTCCATGATTCCTGTATGAGTTTATGAGTAAGCATTTCAATATAATAGGAGCCTCCTGCCGGATCTACAATGTTTTTGAAGTACGATTCTTCTTT
>CAYPSX010000092.1:0-13086 GCA_964413185.1 uncultured Bacteroidales bacterium | reverse complement strand
TATAATAGGAGCCTCCTGCCGGATCTACAATGTTTTTGAAGTACGATTCTTCTTTTAAAATAATTTGTTGGTTGCGGGCTATGCGCTCAGATTGTATGGTTGATTCTTCATAAAAGTTAAACGGATCAACAGTGAGCGATTCAACGCCTCCTAATGTGGCCGACATGGCTTCTGTTGTGGTTCGCAGTGTGTTCACATACTGGTCGTAAATACTCATGCTCCAGGTGCTTGTTTGTGCATGAATATGCATTTTGCAGTCGGGCTTTTCAATGCCGAATTTTTCTGTAACCTGCGCCCACAAGAAACGTGCTGCACGGAACTTGGCAATTTCCATAAAGTAATTTGTGCCTACGCCAAAATGGAAACGCATATTGGCATTTACATCTTTTGCATCCAGGCCGGCTTCTGTAAGTCGTGCCAGATAGTCGCTACCCATAGCCAATGCAATGCCGAGTTCTTCTACAATCGTTACTCCGGCATTTTTGAAATAATTGCTGTGTATGTTGATGGGTCTATACTGCGGTGCATCTTTGGTTTTTTCAATCAGCGATTTTGCGTGGTCAAACAGCTTTTGCTCATCGTCGCAAAACTTGCCATATAGTGCAAAGTGGCCAATGGGATCAAAATTGATGGATGCGCGAATATCTTCAATTTTACTGTTGTTTTTTTGAGCATAATTTAGGAACAACTCAGTAATGTTTTCTGCATCGTGAATTGCACCAAAATTTACCTCAATCGCTTCAAGGCAAATGTCTTTGAGCAGCGCATCCATGTCGGACGGGGTTACTTTTTGTCCCTCTTCAAAGATAAATCCAATGGATTCTGCACCTTTGTTGAGAACCTCCAGCGCTTTGTTATTTGCTTTTTTTACATCTTTTGCATTAATGTCCTGACGAATCAGCCAGTCGTTATTCTGTGTTTTATTGCCCCTGACAAACGGAAATTCGCCCGGGTTGCAATTCAGGTAAGCTAATTCCTCAAGGTTTTCTTCCCTGTAGAAAGGTTCAACATCAAACCCTTCTTGTGTGCGCCAAACCAGCTTTTTTGCATAGTCAGCGCCTTTCAGGTCGGCTTTAATCTTTTCCATCCATTTTTCTGTAGAAATGGGTGGAAACTGTTCAAACAACTTGGTTGTCTCTTTTTCTTTTGACATAAGTGGCTGTTTTTAATTAGATTGCAAATGTATAGTGTTTTTGCCACATCTCGAATGCTATTTATCATGTTTTTTGTCATAAATCGAAGATTTTTTTTCGGGTTTACAACCATTTTTGGGTAAATTCGCACCGTATAAAATAAATAAAACCATGAATAAGAATATTATCGTTCTCTTAATCATCGCCTTGTCGTTTTTATGGCAAAATTCCGATGCGCAGATTCAAGCTATTGAGAAAAAATGGAAAAATGGTAATGTTGCCATGAAAGGAACCATGAAAAATGGCTATGAACATGGTAAATGGGAATATTTTGATAAGCGTGGTAAACTTATACAAGTAACCGGCTTCAAAAAAGGCGTTGTTCACGGAGAAGTCATTTATTACTATGACGATGGTGAAATAGAAAATAAAGGCTACTTTAAAAACGGCTTGCGTACGGGAAAATACCAGGCATGGTACAGGAATGGGAATAAAGAAATTGTCGGGTATTATAAAAAAAATGATAAGGATAGTCTGTGGATGTATTTTTACAAAAATGGACAAAAACAAAAAGAAGTTTATTATAAAAATGATGAACCATACCTTGTTAATTATTGGAACCGGGATGGAAACCAAAAAGTTGAAAATGGAACCGGAGAATATGAGTCTTTTTATACTGAAGATAAACCGAAAGAAGTCGGAGCATACAAAGATAGTTTGAAAACCGGTGAATGGATTACCTATTATAGTAATGGCAATAAAAAAAGTAATGGTGTTTATGAAAATGGCGAGCAAATAGGAGAATGGAAACAATGGTACCGAACCGGAGAAAAAATGAGCTCTCATAATTACCAATCAGGTAAAAATGTTGAGTGGTACAAGAACGGACAACAAAAAATGTTGGGCATACTGCAAGATGGAAAAAGGGAAGGAAAGTGGTCGTTTTGGACAAAAGAAGGGCAACTATTGCGTATGGCCGAATATAAAAACGATAAATACCACGGGTTACTCAAAGAATATAATGAAGATGGCGATCTGCAACGTAAAATGGAGTTTGTAGAAGGAAAACCACATGGCGATGCCGAGTGGTATTTTGAAAACGGCTCCGTAGATATGAAAGGCCAATTTAAAGATTCACTCCAACATGGGCTTTGGGTTTTTTATCGTACAGATGGTAAAAAAGGGAATCAGGGCTCTTATGTGAAAGGTCAAATGCATGGAAAATGGCAGTGGTGGTATCCCAACGGACAAATCTGGAAAACGGGCTTTTACGATCACGGGTCGAAAGACAGCACATGGGTCTATTATTATGAAGATGGAAGTGTATTCAAAAAAGGATCTTTTGAAAGTGGTGCTGAAAATGGCACGTGGAAAACATGGTACCAAAACGGGCAATTGAAACATAAAGGTAATTTTCAATATGGAAAAATGCACGGATTGTGGGAAGGATATTATAAAGATGGAAAACCAAGTTACAAAGTCAATTATGAGCAAAATATAAACAATGGAAAAGCTGAATACTGGTACGAAAACGGCAATAAAAGGTTGGAAAAACACTACCAGGATAGCATACTAAACGGACCTTATAAAAGCTGGCAGGAAAATGGAAAAATTACAGTGTCAGGTACCTACGCAAACGACAAAAAAGATGGTGAATGGATTTACCATGATTTAAGAAACCCCGAGCTAATAATACGCGAAGAACATTATAAAAACGGTAAACCCGATGGGAAATGGATCACACGTTATAAATACGGTTCAGTAGAAAGTGTGAAAAATTTCAAAGAAGGTAAAAAACATGGAACGATTCAGTACATGAAACCAGATGGTGAAATCGTATATGAAGCTGTTTTTAAGGATGATAAGTTAATCAAAACAAAGGTTGATAAAAAAACCAAAGAAAAATAATATTTGATGATTCACCCTGAAGCTAAATTAACGTGAGTTCGATGTAAATTACCGTGTTTTTTTAGCGGCTTGTGTTTTAACATTGCTTTAACTTTTAAACTTTCATTGCAGATATGAGAGTGTATTTGTGGCTTAAACAGAGATCGGATTGTGTTAAACTTGTAAGCAAAAACCATTCATACATCAAAATATCGTTTATATTATTTGATAAGAGCATATTAATTTATATATTGTGCTCTTTAGCTGATAAATAGAGATGGACAAAACAGGGTGTTATAGCCGCCCGGTAAAACAATGATAACCAAATAATTATTCACTAAAACTAATCCAAAATGAGCAACAGATTTTTACTTTTGATCTTTCTGCTTGCGAGTGCATTAAGCATTAACGCTCAAAATTTCGGGAGCGCAGTTAAGCCTGCATCCCCTGAAACAGAATTAAGCAAATCCGGAAAAGTGGATTTGAACAAGGAGTTTGCAGACGTAGCCACTATTCCCGGCGTAAAAACAGGGAAAGTGACCTATGTAATGGAAACTTTTGACACAGAAATTCCTTCCGACTGGACCGTTAATAATACAGGTACAGGAGACTTGCCGGGATGGTTTTGGGCTGGAACTTATTCAGCTAATCCAATTCCACTAACAGGTTTCGCTTGTATAGACAGCGACGAGAATGGTTCAGGAAACACAACCGCCGGAGAATTACTTTCTCCTACTTTTGATTGTTCTTCCGCCACTTCAGTTTTCCTGGAATTCGATGCCCGCTACGACGATATCACAGCGGGAGGTGGTGATTTATTTACTGTTGATGTATTTGACGGAACCGATTGGCAAAACGTCCTCACATGGGACGAAGACCACGGCGACGATGATGCACCTGAGCATGTATCTATTGACATTTCAGCTTACGTAAATGCAGCATGTCAGGTACGTTTCTCTTATGCCGATGGTGGTTGGGACTGGTACGCAGGTGTTGATAATGTAACAGTTATCGAACCCGAAGAACATGACCTTGCTGTTGTAGGAATTAGCCCCAACCTCGTTGTTGGTGGTTCAACAGTTAATCCCGAGATAACGCTCCGCAATATGGGCGGAAACGAAGAAACAGGCTTCGATGTAACTTTTACAGATGAGGTTAGTTACACTGAAACAATTACTGTTAGCGATGCCATTGCTCCACTTACAGAAATGGTAGTGAGCATGCCAGACTGGACACCGGCAAACGGAACATATACAGTTACGGCAACAGTTAGCCTAACCGATGATGGCGATGCTTCAAATGATAGTTACAGCCGGCAAGTAGTTGTTGATGATATTTATTACATGGGTAACGGCGATGTAACTACATGTAGCGGAGTTTTCTACGATAGCGGCGGCCCCGATGGAGACTTCGAAAATGATGAAGATTATATAATGACATTCTATCCCGGAACCGCAGGAAACATGATAGAAGTTGAATTTACCGAATTTGACTGCGCAGGCAGCGGATATGATTATCTCGAGGTTTATAACGGAGCAAATACCTCAGCCCCATTATTGGTTTCTTCTCAGGAAGTTGGCGATGAAGCAATGATTGACCTCTTTAGAGCAGAAAACCCGGATGGAGCACTTACTTTCCATTTTATATCTTCTTCAGTTGCTCCAAACCCGGGATGGACAGCAAATGTTTCATGTCATCAACCACCAGCCCATGACCTTGGTGTTACTGGTATTGCACCCGGTTTTGTGCTTTCAGGAACAACAGTTCAGCCAGAAGTTACAATTAAAAACTTTGGCCAAAATGAAGAAGCAGCCTATTCAGTTCACCTGACAGATGGTGTTGCTTACGATCAAACATACTCAGTAACAACTTCAGTTGCACAGTTCGAATCGGCAACAATCCAAATGCCCGACTGGACGCCAGCTGATGGCACATACTCATTAACCGCTACGGTTACTGTTGCTGATGATACAAACGATGAAAATGATATGCTAACTATCGAAACAATAGTTTCCAATATATCATTATATGCAACTGCCGGTAATACAACAACTGGAGCTTACAACGAAATCAGTCTGGTTGACGGTTCTCTTCAAGCTGTAGGAACAATTGGAACAGAACCTTTCCCAATGTCAGAAGAATACGGAAAACCAAATAAACTTTATCGTGTATACAGCGACCTTTCATTAGTTAGTGTCGATCCTGCCAATGGAGAAACTACCGATATTGGAACAATTTCCGGTATGACAGGTACACCAACAGCCCTTGCTTATGACTGGGACAACGATATTATGTATATTGTCGTTCTTGACGGATCAAATGCACCACAACTTGGTACATTAGACCTTAATACCCTCGAGGCAACAGTAATTGGAACAGGTACAGGTATGGTAATCGGTGCCGATATGGCCAGCGACGGATACCTCTACGGACCAACAATAGATGAAGATAACCTCGTGAAAATTGATCCTGCCGATGGTTCAACAACTATTGTAGGTTCAGTAGGTCTTGATCTTAATTACGGACAAGATGTTACATACGACAATGAATCACAAATGCTTTACACCATTACTTGTGGAGAAGCATATAAATTTGGTACGTACAACCTGGCTACAGGAGCATTCGAAGAAATAGCAGACATGGGCGCCGATCAGTATGGTACAATTACTACATACGATATGCCACAAACCTACACGGTTACTTTCGCTATTACAGACGGTGCTAACCCAATAGAGGGAGCAGAACTAAGTTTCTACGGAGAAATGTTCACATCCGATGCCGATGGCGAAATTACAATGATGATACCCGAAGGAACGTACGACTTTACAGTAAATAACGGGTTCTGCGATACTTTCGAAGGCACATTCGCCGTTGCCGCAGCTGAAATGACAGTTGACGTTGCAATGACGTGCCCGGATCTTTATGTGGCTACAGTAGCTGTATCAGAAAACTGGGGTAGCAATGAACCAATAGAAGGAGCAGAAGTAATTGTTACTTACATAAGCGAAGAATATACGCAAGTAACTGATGCTTCAGGTGAAGCCATGTTTGAATTCCCAACAGATGTTGGTTATGCATACGCAGTTAACGCTCCCGGATACCTTGAAGCTTCAGGTACATTCGACATCGCCGATGCCGATACTGATGTACCGGTAATGCTTGATGAAGACATGGTGCCACCAAGCGGACTAAATGTTTCAAACATTGATGAGAATGCCGGCACAGCAGACCTTACTTGGGGTGCAATGGAGGCCATTGAACTCTATCAGCACGATGGTGCTATACCTGCATCACCAAATGCATACTATCAGTCGTACAATTATGGTTATGGCGTAGTTTATGACCTGTCACAGTATCCTGATGCTACCGTAGATGCAATTGATTTCCATCACATGCTTTGGGGACTTCCAGCAGCAACATTTGAGTATAATGTTCATATCATTGACTGGACTGACTATAGTACAATCCAGGTTGTTGGCCCACTTTCAACCACAACAAACGATGATTGGGAATTAAATGTTGACCTTGGCCAAATTTCTGCCAATGGAACAAGCCAGCTTGGTATCTTTATTGAACCACTAAGTAATGCTGCTGATGATGCTTATCCGGATATTACAGCAGATAACACTCCTGCCGAATCTTGCGATGGTAACTCAATTGTTATCGGTGATTTATCCGATGTAGCCGGAAGTAATTCAGGTTCAACCGTAGGAGACTTCTTTATTGATCTTTGGATTACTACAAGCAACGTTGGAAAAGCCGTTAAAGCTGAAAAAATCAGCCTGAATGGAGTCGCAGTTGGTGAAACAAAAGCTGAAGTTGAAACCAATAATAACGTAGTTGCCAGCAACGAGTTTGTTCAAAATCAAACAGTTGCCAAGGCTGTTCAAAGCTACAACGTATTCCTTGATGGAGACGAAGTTGAAGCTGATATTACTGATAGTGCATACACGTATACTGGTTTAGTGCCGGGAACGTATACAGCAGGAGTATCTGCCAATTACGAATCAGGCGAAAGTGATATTTCTACAATCGAATTTGTAGTGCCGGAACCACTATACATGGTTACTTTTAATGTACAACATGGTGGAGACCCAATGGCTGATGTGCAAATCTCAATGGGTGACCACTCAATGGTAACTGATGCTACCGGAACTGCTGGTGCAGAAATGCCTGACGGTGAACATAACTACACTCTTACTCACCCGGATTACTTTAATGAGATTACCGGATCAGTTACAGTTGCTGGTGAACCAGTAACAGTTGATGTCGAATTTGTTGGTATCAACGACTTTAATACAACACAGGAGTTTACCATTTATCCTAACCCGACTGAGGGAATATTCTACATTAAAGCCGAAGAAGATGGTATAATTACCATTACCAATGCAATTGGTAAAGTAGTTATGGAGAAACAAATTGACGAGGATGCTCAAATTAATATGAGCAGCCACGATGCAGGAATTTATTTCATCCGTCTGCAGTCAGGAAGTGATGTTATTACTAAACGAATTATTATTGAATAAAATCAATAATATTCAGATATTTCAAAAGCCACCGGAAACCCCGGTGGCTTTTTTTGTTGATTTCAAAGGAGTTGCTATAACTTAAATTTGACTATAGAACAATACAATACATTAAAATTCAAACGTAAAAACTTATCATATCAACCTACTGCTTGTAAAAAATTATTAAGTTTGCGTGCATATTTTATATTACAAAAGAATTACAAAATGGCACAGAATAAGGTTGATATAGAAACAGTTAAATCTTTAGGGCTTTTACCTGAAGAGTTCGAAATGATTAAGAACTTCCTCGGGCGCGAACCAAACTTTACAGAACTTAGTATTTTTTCGGTAATGTGGTCTGAACATGCCGCTTACAAAAACTCAATTAAATGGCTTAAAAAACTGCCCAAAGATGGTGAAGCTGTATTGGCTGAAGCCGGTGAAGAAAACGCCGGATTGGTGGATATTGGCGGAGATTTGGCCTGTGCCTTCAAAATTGAATCGCATAACCACCCATGTGCCGTAGAACCGTACCAGGGAGCTGCAACTGGTGTTGGCGGCATCAACCGCGATATTTTTACAATGGGCGCACGTCCAATAGCTCAATTGAACAGTCTGCGTTTTGGCGAATTGAACCTTGATCGCACTAAATGGCACATGAAAGGTGTAGTAAAAGGCATTGGCGACTATGGAAATGCTTTTGGTGTTCCGGTCGTAGGCGGCGAAGTCGTTTTTGATAAAAGCTACCGCACAAACCCACTCGTGAATGCGATGAGTGTTGGGATTATGAAAAAAGGCGAAGTAATTAGCGCTAAAGCCGAAGGTGAAGGTAATCCAATTTATATTGTTGGGTCTTCAACCGGAAAAGATGGTATTCATGGCGCTACATTTGCATCAGCCGATATTACCGAAGATTCTGCCGAGGATATCCCATCAATCCAGGTTGGCGACCCGTTTCAGGAAAAGCTGCTTTTGGAAGCTACACTCGAAGTTGCCAAAACAGGTGCCGTAGTCGGAATGCAGGATATGGGTGCAGCCGGTATTATTTGTTCAACCAGTGAAATGTCGGAGAAAGGGAATAGCGGTATGCGTATTAACCTCGATGAGGTTCCGCTTCGCCAACAAAATATGGATGCCTGGGAAATATTACTGTCAGAAAGCCAGGAGCGTATGCTTATCTGTGTCCAAAAAGGGCGCGAAAAAGATGTGGAGGCTGTTTTCGATAAATGGGACCTGAATTGTAAAATAATTGGAGAGGTAATTAATGAAGATAAACTCGAATTCCATTTCAAAGGAGAAAAAGTGGCAGAAGTGCCTGCATCAGCATTGGTTTTAGGTGGCGGTGCGCCGCAATACGACCGTGAATTTAAAGAACCGGAATACTACAAAGAATATCTCAACTTTTCAATCGATGATGTCCCAAAACCTAAAAATATTCAGGAAGTAGCTAATTTTCTACTCGGTCATCCAAATAATGTAAGCAGGAATTGGGTAACAGACCAATACGATACCATGGTGGGCACCAAAAACATGACTACAAATAATCCCGCTGACGCCGGCATTGTAAATATTAAAAAAACAAACAGGGCATTGGCGCTGTCTGTAGATTGTAACGGAAGGTACGTGAAGGCCGACCCCGAAATAGGTACAGCAATTGCCGTGAGTGAAGCTGCCAGGAATCTGGTTTGCTCAGGTGCAAAACCACTCGCCATAACCAATTGTCTTAATTTCGGTAATCCTTACAATCCGGAAGTTTATTGGCAATTTGTTGGCGCAATTAAAGGAATGAGCAAGGCTTGCAAAAAATTTGGTACCCCGGTAACCGGCGGAAATGTAAGCTTTTACAACCAAAGCAACATTGGTGGAGAAATTGTTCCGGTACACCCAACGCCAACAATAGGCATGCTTGGCCTTATCGAAGATAAATCCAAAACAATGAGCCTCGATTTTAAACAAAAAGGCGATATGATTTATCTGCTTGGAACTTCAAAAAATGATATTGGCCAATCTGAATACTTGTCGTCATACCACGAAATCGAAGCCAGTCCCGTACCCGATTTTAACCTCGAATTTGAACACAAACTTCAGGATGCCATTTTGCAACTAATCGACAAAGGTTTTATCAATTCAGCACACGATGTCTCCAATGGGGGACTATTTGTTACATTGGTTGAGTCATCTTTACCACGGCATCTTGGTTTCGATATCACTTCGGATGCAGAAGTAAGAATTGATGCATTCTTGTTCGGTGAGTCGCAAAGCCGTGTCGTTGTTACATGTCCGACGGATAAAGAAACACAGTTCATCGATTTGTTGATGAAACTTAATATTCCGTTCTCAGCCCTCGGTCACGTAACTAAAGGCGAAATGAGAATTGATGACCAATCTTTCGGCTATATCACAGAAGCCGAGAAAATTTACAATGAAACACTCGCCAATCAGCTTGAAAAATAATAACGTTACACCATATAAAAACCGGCTCTCGAAAAAGGAACAAGTAGTTGGGATGTTTAACCACATTGCTCCGCGGTACGATTTCCTCAATCATTTTTTATCCTTGGGGATTGATCGTATATGGAGGAAAAAAATGGTAAAAATACTGGCCAAAGCATCGCCAAAGCAAATGCTCGATGTCGCTGCCGGTACCGGAGACCTTTCAATTCAGGCCGTAAAAGAAATTCCTGATCTGAACGTGCTTGCCGTTGATATTGCCGCTGTTATGCTGGAACATGCCGAAAAAAAAATTAAAAAAAAGAACCTTACTTCGCGCATCAAAACAGCTATTGCCGATGCAGAAGATTTAAAATATGAAAACAATAAATTCGATGCAGTAACAGCCGCCTTTGGCGTGCGGAATTTTGAAGATGTACACAAAGGATTAACTGAAATGAACCGCGTGCTAAAAAAAAACGGCGAATTATTTATACTGGAGTTCTCAAAACCACGTGCAGGTTTATTTGCATTGATTTTTAGGTTATATTTCAGGTTTGTATTACCTTTTTTGGGGAGATTATTCTCACGTAATAATCGGGCGTATAATTATTTACCGGAGTCGGTTGAGGCATTTCCTGAAAGGGAGGAATTTATTGAACTTTTACAAAAAGCAGGCTTTCATTCGTGTTTTTACAAATCATTAACGTTTGGAATTGCTTGTATGTATTACGGAAAAAAGTAATTTCGCACAATAATCGAACTAAAATACGTTTTAAGGTGTATGGGTAAGCGTTTTAGCTTTATATTGATTTTAATTTTAATTGCTTTCGCTGTAAATGCGCAGGAAGGTAAACTTGTGTGGAATAAACCCCATTACGATCAGTATCCATTTCATTTTGGATTTGCATTAGGGTATAATCAGTTAAATTTCAGGGTTATTCCCAAATCTGAAGTTTTAACCGATTTTGACACCGTTTTTGCTGTGCAGAATAACCCACGACCGGGGTTTAATATCCACATGGTTGGTAATTTACGAATGGGAGATTATTTCGATTTACGTTTTATTCCAGGGCTTGTTTTCGGTCAGCGCGACCTTGAATATACCCGGTTAGATTATTCCGCCGCAGATACCACTTTCGAAACTCATACAATGAAAATTGAATCAACCCTGCTGTCTTTCCCGTTATATGTTAAATACCGGTCAAAAAGATTAAACAATTGGCGGCCATATATTCTTTTGGGTGGAAACTATGTGTGGGATCTCGAAGCACGAAAAAAAATTCCGCAGGAAGACCGCCCGAAAATCAGATTGCAACAGCAGGATTTTTATATCGAAGCCGGAATTGGCATCGATTATTATTTCCCCTATTTTAAGCTGGCTACGGAATTGCGTTTTTCCTTCGGACTAAACAATATCATAAAATATGATGGTTCAGAATATGCTCAATTCTATGACCAATTGAACTCCCGAATGTTTACCTTGCTGATATTTGTTGAATAAGTTATTGAAAAATACGTTAAATAATACCTGTCCTGCATGGCACACCAAATACAATTTACGCTAACGCCTGAGGAGGCAGCCTCTGAAGAAATTTACATCAACCTGTTTGCCAAAGAAGCGGGAGTAAACCCCAAAGATATCGTTAGATTCCAAATCGTATCAAAATCCATTGATGCCCGCCGGCCACCGGTCAAAGTAAACATGATGGTGCGGATTTATACCGACATTAATGATGATTCATATATGATTGAACCCTTTGCTGCCAAAGATGTTTCAAGAGCGCCCGAAGTCATCATTGTTGGTGCAGGTCCGGCTGGGCTGTTTGCAGCATTGTCATTTATTGAACAAGGAGTTAAGCCCGTAATTATTGAAAGAGGGAAAAGAGTGGGCGACCGCAAACGCGACGTGGCTGCTATTAGTACAAAACATATTATCGACCCCGAATCAAATTATGCGTTTGGTGAAGGCGGAGCAGGAACTTTTTCAGATGGCAAACTATATACACGTAGCAAAAAGCGTGGCGATATACGCCGGATATATGAATTGTTATATCTGCACGGTGCACAAGAAGAAATTCTGTACGAATCACAACCACACATCGGGTCAGATGTCCTTGCCCGGGTAGTTGTAAATATCAGGCAGGCTATTCTTGATGCAGGCGGAATTATTTTGTTCAGTACAAAAGTAACTGACCTGATTGTTACAAATGAATGCATTACCGGTGTAAAACTATACGATGGGCGAACATTAGAAGGTAAAGCTGTAGTATTGGCAACCGGACACTCTGCACGTGATGTATACACGATGCTTCAAAAACGTGGTGTGATGCTCGAAGCCAAAGGGTTTGCAATGGGCGTAAGACTTGAACATCCACAAGAACTGATCAATCAGATACAATATCATAGCAAAAAGCCCGATCCGTATTTGCCGCCAGCCAGCTATAAAGTTGTAAAACAGGTAGAAGACCGCGGAGTATACTCATTTTGTATGTGCCCGGGCGGATTTATCGTACCTGCCGCTACCGAAAACGATCAATTGGTCGTGAATGGAATGTCCCAATCCAAAAGAAACGCATACTTTGCCAATTCAGGAATGGTTGTGGAAATGCGTACCGAAGATATTTCAAATGCCGGGGAAGATCCGCTCGCAGGTATGAAATATCAGGAAGAAATGGAGAAAATGGCCTATTTGAACGGAGGGCAGGGGCAAGTAGCACCGGCGCAGGCAATGGCCGATTTTGTCAACAATCGTGTATCTGCAGATATGCCTGAAAACTCATACTTCCCCGGCATCATCTCATCGCCCATGCATTTTTGGTTGCCCGATCCCATTACCAGAAGGCTGCAAGAAGCATTTAAAACCTTTGGAAAAAAAATGCGGGGATTTCTTACAAATGATGCGCTTGTAATTGGCCTTGAAAGCCGCACATCCAGCCCTGTAAGAATTTATCGCGATAAAGAAAATCTCACATCATTTCCGTACGATTGTTTATACCCCACCGGAGAAGGAGCAGGATATGCAGGTGGAATTGTATCAAGCGCGTTGGACGGTATCAGGGTAGCCCGAAAAATTACAGAAAATGTCATTCATCACTAATGTCATGTCAAGTATGAAATGACGGGTA
>CAYPSX010000091.1:0-14339 GCA_964413185.1 uncultured Bacteroidales bacterium | reverse complement strand
TTAATGAATTGGCCGCTGGAAGCATTGTTCCACGAACCGGTAATATCTATATTTCTGTTAGCGGCATCGAGTACAATATTATTTCCTATTTCTAAATCTCCATCAATAAAAATATTGCCATCAATTTTTTTAGTTCCCGAACCACCAAATACAACATTAGGGAATTCTGTATTATACTCAATACGCTGGTCTGCGCCCATAAACCGGATTGTAACATATTCTTTTCCTGCATACTCTACATAATCTTCTCTTAACTCCCAATCACCGTTTATTGTATGTGTAACATTTGCCCACTCATCTCCTGTTGTTTTAAAAACAACGGTTCCTCCAACTCGTCGAATATAACCTTCTACGGTAATTCCACCGCCGAAAAATGAACCCTGGCGAAATCCGGAACCTTCGAACTCCACGTTTCCATAAGTAATTGGAGGCAAAAGCTGCGTGATATCACTGGAAAAACGTACTGTTGAATTTTCATGCAAATCCTGCGTTGCAAAATTCCTTGTGGTTCTTGCAAAATTATCGTAACCGGCAGCAAACATTTTCACATTTTCGCCCAAAGTAAATGTCCCGGGACCTGTCGGCGTTCCATCGTTGTCGCCATCTTCATTATTGGATATTATAGAGTTGAAAAAGTCTATTTCTAATGGCAGCGACTCATTTGTTGTTGAGTTTGTAGCCGTAAAATTATTTAATACAATAATATCTGTAACAAAATCGTATGGATCATCTGTATCGTTTCCGTAAAAACGAAATTGTTTTACATCTGTTGGAGAAGGATTTTGCAGAGTAAGATTGTAAAAAATGAATGTTGTGTCGTTGTTTCCACGTGAATAAATATATTGGTTCCGATCTTCTCCATCCATATAAAAAGTTCCGCCTGATGCCCGAATATAACTTGTTTGGTTATCATCACTATTGTCGTATAAATGACCTTTCAAATGATGATCGTAGGTGCCCAGATTTAGTAACACAGAGTCGTTATCGTTGGTGTATACATAAAGGTTGTTCATAATGGTCAACGGCCCGTCAACGGTTTTATCTTTACGGTTCAAATAAAGGTAACCGTAAGTTATATTACCGCGAATGGTTTGGTTCATATCTTCATCATATCGCACCCACGACTCTTCATCTAACTCGTATGACGCAAAGTTTGCGGGGAAGTTATCAGCACCCCGTACATACAATGTTCCCTCTGCACCAATGGTCAAAGTAGCTGTAGTTGATGCATCTTCAAGATTTGAACCCGTTCTGATGACAAGGTAGTCATCGAGTATACTTACATTATTATTTGTTTGCAACGTTGTATTAAAACCATCTGATCCTATATACACTGTGCTCAGAATTTCTATTTCGGCTGCACCAATGGAGATTTCAGGATCTCCGCTTTCTTTCCTGATAAGTGCGTATGATTCGCGATCAAAAATAATTTTATGAGAAAAATTAATTGTTCCCGTTCCATAAACCCTGATGCCGTCTAAATGGTGAGTTTGCCCGGCTGCCCCATCAGTAATAGTAACAGCATCCTCAACAAAAAGATCCTGATTACAAATTAGGCTTCCTGCAATAGTTTTTGTTCCTGTTCCATAGGCCCGGAAGCGAAAAAATTCTACATCGCCGGAAAGGGTTATCGTTTGATTGGCACCGTTAAAAAATACATCTTCGTTATTTGCAGTAAATTCCGAACCACTGTTTATCGTAAAGGCATTTTGAAAATTCTGATCGGAAGAAGTCACTACGCGACTTGAGTTCGATACTGTAAAATCGTTTTCTACAGTTATTGTACCACTCAATGATAAAATTCCTCCTCCTGTTACATCAAGATTATACAATGTAACATTTTTTGTGATTGATTGTACCAATGAAGCATCGAGTTCAATTGTTCCGGAATTGGGGATAAAATCTGTAGAATTGTTTACAGTTAAATTTCCGGCAAGCGTATGTGTAAAATTTCCGGCATTAAAATCTGCGTCTACAAGTAAATTGCCGTCTATGTCAAGTGAGCGGCCTGCTGTAATTGTTCCGCCGGTTATATTTAAGCTGTTGAATTTGGGCAGGTCATCGCCTGTAATTGTAAATGTTCCGTTTAAATATGTATTTACTACCTGGTTGCTGTTATTCCGAAAATTAATTGTTCCATCGCAATCAAAGCCCCCGTAAACAAATAGTTTGTGGGTGGCACTAAAAGCAGCTACATTGGCCGTTCCAACTACATGAAAATTACCGTTTACCACAAGTGAATGGCCACTGGCAGCAGTTCCGAAAGTAAGCGTTCCGTTCACCGTAAGATTATTCACATTAACGGAATCATTCAACGTAACAATATGACCATTATCGATTGTAAAATCGTGGGAACCACTTCTTATGTCGGTTACGTCGGCGGGTTGGGGTGACCATGTTGTTACATCATAAAAATCACCAGAGCCGCTTGAAGTATAAGATTCGCCGAAAAGCGATTGGGTCAGAATGACCAAAACGAGGGTTAAAAATACGTAAAGCTTTGACATAGTTTTATTTTTATATTACTTATAAACGCAAAATACCCATAGCTGGCGCTCAGCTATGGCCTTAAGGATTTTCTTTTAAATTCAAATACGTAAAAACACCTGAATATGTTGACAAAAGTAATGCTATTTACGTCAAAATCAATGTTTTTTACACTAATAATACATCAAATGTGACTAAACCTTTTAAGCGTAAGATAAAATAATAACATAGCGAAATACACCTATTTAGCACATTGTTTATTTTGCGTGGGAAATCAATCAAAAATACCCATACCAATGTCGAATTAAATAAAATATTGAAATTCCTGATCAAAGGTTTATTTCTACTTTTTATCTTTGCACCGTGATGATCAAAAAACTCATTTTAACATATACATACAATCGCAGACTTGGCGCCATTCTGCAGCCTGCAATAGCTGTGAAAGAGGATAAATCAGAATTTTACCAAACTTTTCCCGTGCTACCGGGCACACCCGGGGAGGAAATACCGGAATATTCAGACGGCATCAGCTCGTTAATAAACCTTACTTTTAATTACACCGAGAAAAATATTTTCGATAAATATGGAAGGGCAAAGCAGAGCCAGACAGATTTCTATCAGCAAGTAAACAAAAAACTTTTTGAAGACCACATCAGGCCATTTATCGATAAAAAAATTGTCGAAGTATTGCAAGCAGCTAAAAGACTCAATATCCCGGTTTACCAAAAAAAATCGCACAATGTTTTTGAGATTGACAGGCTCGAAATTACCGATACCCCGTTAACTTGTAATTTTCATTTCGCGTACAATGGCGATAAACTCAATTACAACTTAAAACTTACATACCAAAATACGAAGGTTGATTTGATGAACCAGCATGTGTATATTTTATGTGAATATCCGTCTGTATTTATCCTCAACAAAAAAATATATTTTATTGAAGATTTTAATACAAAAAAAATTATACCGTTTATAAAAAAGCATAATATTGAAGTGCCCAACCGGTTGGTCGACAACTACCTGAGTTCTTTTACCAGAAACATGATAAAATCGCACAACGTAACGGCTGAAGGGTTTGAAATAAATGAACCTGTTCCTCAGAAAGAAGCATCCCTCACACTGGAACCATCAATTAGTTTTAATCTTGCGCTGGTACTTGGTTTTCAGTACGACCATATTTCCGTAAGGCCCGACCAGTCACCAAACAAAAATCTGGTTGAATATCACCCCAAAAATAAATCATTCGTAAAAATTGTCCGTGATCAACAATGGGAACACGAAAAAAAAGAACTGATTAAAAAACTGGGGCTGATTAAAAGAGCCGGGAACACTTATACACTTAAAAAACAAACAGATGACTTCTCATTGGTAAGTTGGATAAACCAAAGCCATAATGTTTTGACCCAAAACGGATTTCGAATAATTAACCACACTAACGAAAATTATCATTTAAACAACATTCAACTCATATTCGATACAAAAGACAAAAACGATTGGTTTGACTTGTATGGGCTGGTAAAACTGGGGGAGTTTGAAATTCCCTTCATCAAGCTCCGAAAAAACATTATTCAGGGAATCAGGGAATTTACACTACCCGACAGCTCCATAGCTATTATTCCCGAAGCCTGGTTCGCCGATTACAAAGAGCTTTTCGGACTCGCAGAAAAGAACGGGGAAACTTTGCGGCTGCAAAAATATCAATTTCAGGTATTAAATCAGCTCAGCGACAAATTGGCCGAACAAACACAAGAGCGCTTAAAAAAACTATACAGGCAAACAGAAACCTACACTATTCCCGGCGAAATACAAGCTACACTGCGCAGCTACCAAAGCGAGGGCTACAACTGGATGCGGCACCTCAGGGAAAACAAGTTCGGCGGATGTCTGGCCGATGATATGGGGCTGGGAAAAACACTGCAAACCCTAACATTACTGACACATCACCATAAACACGGAAAAACCGGCGCACAGAGACAAGCCAACAGCAAAAAGAATAGCCTGGAGCAATTAGATTTATTTGCCAATCAACTCAACGATTTAGAAACAAAAGCCACTTCACTCATCATTGCTCCCGCATCGTTAATACATAACTGGCAAAACGAAATCGAAAAATTTGCACCAGCATTGAAAGTCACTACGCATACAGGGACCAGTCGGACCAGCAACATTAACAACTTCAATTATTCTGACATAGTTTTAACATCGTACGGCATTGTTCGGAACGATATCGAACTACTAAAAGGATTTTTATTCGATTATATTGTGATTGACGAAAGCCAGCACATAAAAAACCCGGGATCGGCAATCTACAAATCTGTCAACCAACTTCGTTCAGAACATAAAATGGTGCTCACCGGAACACCGATAGAAAACTCACTTACCGACCTGTGGGCACAATTAAATTTTATCAATCCGGGCATTGTTGGCACGCGCAAATGGTTCAATGATTATTATGTTACGCCTGTTGAAAAAAAGCAGGACCAGTCGCGGCTTGAGAAACTTAAAAAAGTTACTGCTCCGTTTGTATTGCGCCGCACAAAAAATGAAGTTGCCAAAGACCTGCCGGAGCTTGCCGAGCAAACCATTCTTTGCGAAATGTCGGCCCCGCAGGAACAACTTTATGAAGAAACCAAATCATCTGTGCGCAATGCCCTTTTGAATATTATAAAAAATGACGAAAGAAATAAAAATGCAACACTTATCCTCAAAGCACTCAATGAACTCAGGCAACTTGCCAACAATCCGGAATTGCTCGACCAGGAATATAGTGGTGGCTCCGGAAAAACCGAGATTATAGAAAAACACATCGAAAACTTAATCGCCGAAAACCACAAAGTGCTAATTTTTTCTTCGTTTGTTAAACACCTGAAAATTATTGAAGATATATGCACTTTAAATAATTGGAAATACAGTTTATTAACCGGACAAACCCGAAACCGGGAAGAAGTGATAAACGAATTTCAGGATGACGAAAGCAATCATCTCTTCCTCATTTCTTTAAAAGCCGGCGGCGTGGGTCTTAATCTTACAGCAGCCGATTATGTAATGATGCTTGACCCGTGGTGGAACCCGGCTGCCGAGGCGCAAGCCATAAACCGGGCGCACCGCATAGGGCAAACAAAAAATGTAATGGTTTACAGGTACATTACCCGCAACACTATTGAAGAAAAAATGCGTAACTTGCAAAACAAAAAGCAAAAAATATCTGATGAATTAATAAACGACAATATTGCATTGAAAAACATGACCAATCACGAAATTGAAGAACTCTTTAAATAAAAAAACCATGAAACAAATAACCGTAGTATTATTCCTAATTTTTACCACCACAGCTGTGGCACAGGAAAAAAAGCAAGACTTTCAGCCGGTAAATACATCATTCATCCTTGAAAAAATAGCCAAAACAAATCCGGGAACGTGGAGTTTATCAAAAAATTCCGATGTTCGGCACTATGGAATAACCGATGAAGAATTTTTCACCAATTTTGGCAACGATAGAAAAGGTAAAATCGGCGCAACAGAGAAGGTTCCCAACACCGATAAAATTGGACTCAATTATACAGCTATTCATGCACTTATAAAAGAAAACAAGGAACTCAAAAAAGACCTTGAAACCATGGAGGAAAACCTAAAATCGTATGAAGAATCGTTTTTTGAACTGCAGGAGAACTACACCAACCTGTTAAAAAACCTGGACAAAATTCAAAAAGCAGCTGACATGGAACAAGTGGTTAAAGAAATGGAAATGCGCATTACTGATCTTGAAGAAAAAATCGAAGAACTGGAAAAATAGAAGCAACACCTTTTGTAATACATTTTTAAGGGTAAATCAACAAAAAACAAAAAATACCCTTTAAACTTAAACAATTTAGACATAAATATGCTTTATAGATATAAACAAACACTAAAACAATAATTATGAAGCAAATAAGATGGATTATAACAAGCGCATTAGTAGCATCGTTGGCATTTACTGCGTGCGATAGCGGTAAAAAGAAACAAGAAAAAAAGAAGGAGCAAGTTGTATTGAGCGAAAAGAAAAAAACAATCGGTTTTGATACGCTTGAGAGCGTTGTACAATGGACAGGCACCATGGTTGGTGTATATGAACACACCGGAACATTAAATTTCAACAATGCAGTTATTGTTGTTCAGAACGGAAAAATCCAACACGGCCGTTTCATCGTTGACATGACAACCATGTCTGCAACAGATGAAAACTACAACCCCGAAGAAGGCAGCACAAAAAATAAGCTTATTCAGCACCTTTCATCCAACGACTTTTTCAATGTTGAAGAATATCCGGAAGCAACATTTGAAGTTGAAAGCCATACAGGCACATCTATTACCGGAAACCTTACTATTAGAGACCAAACACACGAGGAAACAGTTAAAGATGTAAAAATAAAAGAAGTTAACGGTAACCTGGAAATTCATGGGAAATTAACTTTCGACAGGCAAAAATACAATGTTAACTGGCAGCACCCAAAAGACAAAGTGCTTGCAGATGACATCGAACTGAAAATCATTTTAAAAGAATAAGCATTTCTTACAAAAAAAAACGCCCGTATCCTTTATTTCTAATGGATACGGGCGTTTTTTTGACTTTTCGGGAGCCAAGAATCAGGTATAACCTAAGTTGAGCGGTTTGAACGTAGTGAAAAAGCGCTTTACTTAGGTTTAACCCCTTGCTCCGCTGAAGCTATGCGAAAGCGAAGCCGATTTAGAAATTGTCGGTTTTCACCGAATGGGTGAGGTGAAAAGCTTACAATTTCTTTTTTTCGACACTTCGTTTACGGGGCAGGCTGTGAGCGAAAATCGCTCAATTTGGGTATAAATTAATGCAGTCCTTATAAAAAGTCAAAATTAAAAATTGCTATATTTGCGTCAATTATGAAAACCGGGAAGCCATTAAAAATAACCCTGATACTAGCCGCGCACAAAAAAGATCCGATTAAAGGCAACTTGCCATTTATGCCGTTGTCTTTACCCATTTTGGCAGCATCAGCACCGGAACATAATTACACACTAATCGATATGCTCGCCGGAGAAAATTTTGAAAAGGCAGACGAAGATACCGATATAATAGGAATTAGTTTGCGGCAATCATCTGAAATTGCTGCCTACGAAATAGCAGACCATTTTTTAGCAAAAGGTAAAACCGTAATTCTGGGCGGAGCACAGGCAAGCGCCTTGCCCCTCCGGGCAAAGGAACACGCCACCTCAGTTGTTGTAGGTGAGGCTGAAGAATTGTGGCCGGTGTTGTTAAAAGACTACCAAAATAACCAGTTAAAAGATTTCTACGTAAGCCTGCCCCATGCTTTTGAAAGCAAAGGAAAGAGTTTTTATCAGGCAGAATCACTGCCCTCAGTAGAAAACCTTCCGTTGCCTGTTAGAAACCTTTACAAACACAACTACACTTTCGACCTTACGTACGCATCAAAAGGCTGCCCCATTAATTGCGATTTTTGTTTGGTTAGTGACCTGTACGGAAAAAAAATGCGCTTCAGGCCTGTAAATGAAGTTATCAATGAAATTAAACAGTTCAAAGGCTTTTTTTATTTGCTCGATGAAACCGTTTTTGGCCGAAAAAATTGTTACGACTATTATCTGGAGCTATACGATAAGTTGGAAAATTTGCCCCGTAAAAAATATTGGACTGGGCAGGCCAACCTCGATGCAGCAAGCGATCCCAAAGGACGCGAAGTAATCAGGAAAGCCGCAAAAGCCGGGCTGTCGTATGCAGCCATTGGTATTGAATCGATCAATGAAACAACACTAAAAAGCAGCGGTGCATTCGCCAAAATGGGCATAAAAAACACCGATGAGTATATACAAAAAATGAAAGAAAACATAGCCTTCATAAAATCGCAGGGAATATTCATTTCCGGCTGGTTTACCATTGGCTACGAAACCGATACCATACAAACCTTTTACGATTCACTGAAGTTTTGCGAAGAAACACAAATCCTGCCCGTATTTACACCCATCAGGGCACTGGCTGGAACACGCTTATGGAAGCGGATACAGGAAGAAGGAAGAATGCAAGACCTTACCAAACATATTTCTAACATAAAACATCCGGTACTGAGCGATAAAGAAATGAGCGAAGCACTAACAAATTGCGTTAACCGCGGCTATGCAAAACCTATTAACCGTAAACGGCTCATTCACTATTTTAAAGTTTTACTAAAAGGGAAAATAAAGTACAGAGATTTTGTATATAAATTCATGTTTGCTTATCATACACAAAAAAACATGAAGAAAATTGCCGTATTAGAAAATCAACTATTAATTGAAAGAATTGAAAACAATATTTAAATATCAGTTTGAAGTGCGAGGTTATGAGCTGGACTCGTTTGGCCATGTGAACAATGCCGTATACCTGAACTATATGGAACAAGCACGCTGGGAAATCATTAAAATGCTCAAGCTCCACGAGCTTTTCAGGAAAAAAGAAGGCTTTTTGGTTGTGGTTGAAGCCAACATAAAGTACATTAGCGAATTACGGCTTTTCGATGAAGCAGAAATAACAACAACGATGCACAAAAGAGGATTTTTTCTTGATTTTAAGCAAGATATACGCAAAGGCAAAACAAAAATTGCCAAAGCAACCATCAAATGTCTTTTTGTAGATAAACAAAGATCGCCACAGGATATTCCCGATGTAATTACACCCTATTTGCATGAACAAGATTGAACTAAAAGAAAATATCTGCATTATTACGCTTGACAACAAGCCACAAAACTATCTGGACAATCCGGAATTTGTCAGTCTGGACGAACTAAAAAATGCACTAAAAAACAGTGAAGCAAAAGCTATAATCATCCACGGCGCAGGCAGGCATTTTTCAGCCGGAGCCAACATCGAATCAATCAAAGAGCAAATAAACAGCAACAACCTCGAAAACAAGATAAAACGCGGAAAACAACTACTCAACTATATCCAATCGCTTCAAATACCCATTTTATCAGCCATTGAGGGCGTTTGCTTTGGCGGAGGACTTGAAATTGCACTCAGCGCAGATATACGCATTGCAAGTAAAAAAGCACTTTTTGCATTTCCCGAAACAAATATGAGCATCATTCCCGGACTAAATGGCATTATTAACACCAGCAAAATTGCCGGACAAAATGTTGCACTGGAAATGGTACTTTCAGGCGACATGGTAAATGCCCAAACAGCAAAAGAAATTGGTATAATTGATGAAACCTGCGAGCCTAAAACTACTTTTGAAGCGGCTTTACAGAAGGCAACAAAAATGACAACAAACCGACCTTTAGAAGTTGTAAAAGCTGTAACCGAACTGGTAAGGAACGCCAAAACCTCGCCTGCCCAAATGGCCGTGGAACGAGAAACCGAAGTCTTCTGTAAATTAGCGCGAAAAGCAAGTGAGAACAATGAATTATGAAAAAATAACAAAAACCGCAAAAATCAGCGAGTTCGAAAAGCAAGTAAAACCCGCTGACTATCCCTCCATTTTTACAGAAAATGAAATAAACAGATATGCCACTAAAAAAAGCAAAGGTAGCATGGCTGCCAGATATTTGTTGAAAAATGAAATAATAAAAAAACTGAACCTCGAACCAAAGCTTACCGACATAGAAATCGTAAACGACAACACCGGAAAACCTGTACTACAATTCATCAATCAATCGGATAAAAACCTCCCATCCTTTTCATTCTCAATATCACATACAAAAAATGAAGTGGCTATAATGCTGGTTATCGAAAAATGAAACAAACAATATCTTTGCAATAAAATTTTTAATAACTCATACCGTTAATCGTGTTTTTTACTAAATTGCAGTCTAACCATTTCAAAAATCTGCGTAATGTTGAAAAATTATCTCTTACTCCTTGCCCTCGCACTTTTCATATTCCAGTTACCGGCACAAGATTCACTGGTAAACGGAAAGTTAATTATGGTTACAAACCGGGTCGGCGATCCGCTGGACACATCTTACCATGAGCAAAAAAACAAAATAATGCCGGCAGGAACCTATCGTTTTTTAGTTTACAACAAAGAACCTGACACTACTTGCTGCACAAAAATTACCGGGCTCACCGATTTGCAAAAAATGCTCGAACTGGAAAACGACTGGGTTATCTATATTCATGGTTACGGACGCACATTTGAAGAAGCTGCGCAGCGGGGATTGCTTATACAAGACACATACGATGTGAACCTTATCGTTTTTTCGTGGCCTACTTCTTTGAACAACAAAAAAGGCACAAAAAACCTGACTCACTCAATGAATACCATTGAAAAAAGTGCAGAAACGTTTGAAAATTTTTTAAAGGAAATTCAACGTTATAAATCTGAAAACAACTGGCCAAAGCAAAACAAAAAACTAACGCTGTTCCTACACAGCATGGGCAATTACTTTATCAAATACAGCATTGAAAATAAACTCTTTACCGATTTAAACAACGATTTGTTCGAAAATGTAATTCTAAATGCCGCCGCCGTAAATCAGATAGCCCATCCCCAATGGCTTAACAAACTCAAAATTCAAAACCATATTTTTGTGCACAGCAACACACACGACTTCATCCTGAAAGGATTGCGCATTTTCACGAAAAGCGGCAAACAACTGGGAGAAAAAGTTGAGCTCCCCGTCTCTTCCAATGCAAACTATGTAAACTTCACCAACGCCATTGGCATGACAATACCTCATTACGATTCTCACAATTATTTTGTAGGAAAAAGCGTAAAAGAAAGTCAAAACCTGCACAACTACTTTTACAATCTTCTTCATGGAAAGACTGTAAACTTCACCAATAACAAAAAATTTACGAAACGAGACGACGGGCTGGGTTACGATATCATTTACTAAAAACAACTCCGGACATTTGTAAAAACACAGGATTAAAACTCACTCCGGGAAAAATAATTATTTTTGTTGTTTACTATTATCTATATTGAAACGAACGAAAAATTATTATCGTAAACCGGATGCAAAACCTGCTCACTTTTAAAAAAGAAGCCCAAATTGGTACTTTAACTTTGGCGAACCCGCCAAAAAATGAAATGACAATGGCTTTTTTTGATCAGTTAATTGAAAAAGTAAATTTTATTCAATCTGAACCCGACCTGAAAGGCTTGATTATAGAAGCAGAAGGCCGTCACTTTTCATCGGGAGTCAATGTAACCGAGCTGCTTAATGAGTTTAAGAATTCACAAAAACAAAAGCCGGAAAAGATTACGGAAAACCTCCAAAGCTTTTTAGCCATATCAAATCTGCCCTGCCCGGTAGTTGCCTGCATAAAAGGAATTTGCATGGGCTCGGGATTTGAACTGGCTCTAAGTGCGCATTTCAGGTTGGCTGCACCCAACACACTCATCAGTTTACCGGAAACCGGGTTTGGCATAACACCCGGACTGGCAGGAATTTACAACACCACAAAATTGGCAGGAAACACAAAAGCACTGGAGTTCATTTTATCGGGCAATGCTTTTACTGCAACGGAAGCAAAAAAACATAAAATAATAGACAAAATTGTTGACAAAAAAGACCTCAAAATTACAGCGCAACATTTTATCGATAAAATATTCCCAAACTATAAAAAAGAACTTAAATCCAGATACTTAACCTCATTATGAGCAATGATAAAATAAGAATTGCCGGTACCGGATCTTTTTTGCCCGGAGAACCATTGACTATTGACCAGGTTGACGATATTTTGGGGCACCTGGAACGCGCCCCAAAAAAAATCACAAAGTGGCTCGGTCGCATGCGTAAATTAATGAAAGAAATGCTCGATGTGGAGTATTATCACTTTGCTATTTCGCCTGAAACACACAAATTTACAGAAGATAACATTACCATGAGCGTGAAAGCCGCCCAAAAAGCACTTGAACAGGCCAACCTCGAATCGAACGATATTGATTTTATTGCTTACGGAAGCGCGCATCAGGATCAAATGCCTACGGCTTCAGTCCGCATTCAGGAAGCACTGGGCATTGAGAAATGTGCCGAAATATCAATCCACGCCAATTGCACATCAGCCTACAAAGCATTCCTTTCAGCCTACGATTTCATTCGGCTTGGCCGTGCAAAAACCGCACTGGTCATATCTTCAAGCATGTCGTCTTCTGAATTGCGCGCCGATTATTACAACCAGGAAAAAGTAAAAAAAGAAGAACTGTTCCTCCGCTATTTTTTAAGTGATGGCGCGGGGGCTATAGTTTTACAAGCATGCGACAATTACAATACACCCGGGCTTTATGTGAATAACGCTTATATTGAATCTGTTGGCGGCAAAAAACCGGCCGGCATGCGCAACAAACGTCCGGCGTACTGGATGAACCCGAAGGAAGAGTACGAAAAAGGCCTCCATCATTTAGCCCAAATGTACAACGAGCAACTCGGCGATCATTTTCATGAAGAAAACGGTTCCGTCTTCTTTCACGGCCTCAAAAGAATGATGGACGAATACAACATCGATGCAGAAAAAATTAAATATTTCCAGGTAAATTTTCCTTCGAAACACATCGCCGAACTGGTAATTGAAGAATGCGAAAACCTGGGCATAAAAAAAGAAACCCTTTACACAAAAATATCCTCAATGGGTTATGTAGGGCCACCCATGGCATTTATCTGCCTCGATAAAATCAACAAAGAAGAACACATGAAAACCGGCGACATTGTATTAAGTTTCGTAACAGAAGTAAGTAAATTCATGCAAGCTGGGTTTTCATTGGAATATCATTAAATTTGAGCATGGAAAAATTCGAATGTATTGGTATCGTTGGCGGAGGCAAAATGGGTACAGACATTTTCAATTACCTGAGCCAGTTTCCGTTACAAATAATATGGATAAACCGTTCAAATGCAGAAAAATCCGGTGAAAAATACCACCGCAAACTGAAAAGGGAGTTAAAAAACGAAATCATCAGCACGGAAACATATAATTTTAGGTCAAAAAATCATTTGATAACGAACGAAAAAAGCGCTGTATACAACTGCGACCTGATTATTGAAAGCATCACCGAAAATCTGTATGCCAAGAAACAACTGATTGCACGTTTACTGAAAGATGCGAAAAAAGAGGCCGTAATTGCCACCAACTCATCATCTTTTCTGCCCACCGAAATAATAACCGAAAATAACGGGCAGGAACGAATAATTGGTCTACACTTTTTTTACCCGCTGGGCATGAAAAATATTGTAGAGCTTATTACCACAAAACAAACCAACCCAAACACTAAAAAACTGACGAAAAACTTCCTGAGTTCAATAAAAATGCCCGTACTGATGCAGGATGAACGAAGCGCGTTTATGCTCAATCGCATTATGCTGGATGTTCAGGCAGCAGCATTTAATTATACACTTAACGAAAATTGCTCATTTAATGAACTCGATTCCGTAGTGAAAAAAGAATTTTGCCCGATCGGTATTTTTGAAATGATGGACCACATTGGGTTAGATTTAATTTACTCTGCTGCTCAAAATTACATGAAATACTTCGAGAATAAAGAACACTTTAGCCAACTCATCAGCTACTTAAAGAACAGAGTAGAGAAAAAGGAAGTGGGCATAAAATCACAAATGGGTTTCTATAATTATCAGGAAACAATGGCGAAAAAAAACAGTACTGCCCAAAAAGAACAAACAGTGGATTTCATTTCCACCTCATTTACAAATGCATATTATAGTGCGCTAAAAAATTACAGTATCGATAAGCAGACGTTGGATTATGGTATTTATCAATATCTTGACAGTGAGGTAGAAACATGGCTAAAATAGTAAAATTATGAAGGAAAAAATAGTTATTTCCGGTATTAATATCATCAGTTCGTTAGGACTGAGCATGGAAGAAAACTGGAAAAACCTCATTAACGGGC
>CAYPSX010000090.1:0-14385 GCA_964413185.1 uncultured Bacteroidales bacterium | reverse complement strand
ATATCGCCATCTTTTACGTGTACTTCTTTCACTGTGCGGTCTTGTTTTACTTTGTATTCGCTCTCCATTTTCATGGCTGACACAACGGCTACGGTATCGCCGGCTTTTATTTTGTCGCCGGCTTTTACCGGAACACGCACAACTTTTCCGGGCATGGGAACTTTAATATGGGCTTCATCATCATCTTCACCTGATTTCCGGCTCATGAGGTATTTGCGTTCAGCATCAATAATGTCTACGTTGTAGCTGCTGTAGAGTGTGTTTACCTGGAAGTTTTTGCTGTGTTCGCCTTCTATCACTTCTACGTTGTACGATTTGTCGTCGTACAGCAGGGAAAAAACGCCTTGTTCTACCATGAGGGCGTCTAACTCGTAGATTTTATCGCCTACGCGAATCACGTATTTAGAACCATCTGCACTAACTTGTTCTACAGTGGTTTTGCGGTCGTTTATTTGAATTTCAAGTGCCATATTCGGGAGGTTAAATTCGTATTTTATTTCGTTGGCGTCCGTAAGCTTTCCAGTTGTTGGTCATTTGTCCGCCGTGTTTGGGCGGTTTGGCTTTTTCTAATTTTTGCTGATAGTCGAGAAAAGCTGCAATTACGGCCATATCTTCGCATTCGGTATCGCAATGTCCAAAATCCATCAATGCTTTTTTGTATTTGTCAATGAAGTCGGTGTTGTAATCGCCTTTACGGAACGCCGGGTGTTGCATTACGTTTTCGAGGAACCGGATTGAAGTTTTTACGCCGGTAATTTTGTATTCGTATAGTGCGCGTTCCATCCGACGAATGGCATCTTCGCGTGTTGCGCCCCACACAATGAGTTTGGAGATCATGGGGTCGTAATCCATGGGAATTTCAAAGCCTTCGTAAACGTAACCGTCGCTGCGAACGCCCAGGCCGTGTGGTTCTGTTATGTGTTTGATGATACCGGGACTGGGCATGAAGTTTTGCTCCGGATCTTCTGCGTAAATCCGGCATTCGATAGCGTGGCCGTGTTGTGTCAGGTGGTTTTGTTTTAATGATAGCTTTTCGTTATTAGCAATAAGAATCTGTTCCTTTACCAAATCAACCCCCACAACCCGTTCTGTAATAGGATGCTCAACCTGCAAACGGGTATTCATTTCAAGGAAGTAGTAGTTCAGGTTGTTGTCCATCACAAATTCCACGGTTCCGGCACCGCTGTAGTTTACAGCTTTGGCCGCATTTACTGCATGTGTTCCCATCTCCTCGCGCACTTCGGGTGTAAGGAGTGGCGATGGTGTTTCTTCAACAACTTTCTGATGTCTGCGTTGCACCGAACATTCGCGCTCAAACAGGTGCACAGCATTGCCGTGATTATCGGCCAGTATCTGGAATTCTATGTGATGCGGCGACTGGATGTATTTTTCAATGTACACGCTGCCGTCTCCAAAAGCGTTCATAGCTTCGGAACGCGCACTGCGTATGGCGGAGATAATATCTTTTTCTGCTTTTACCATGCGCATGCCTTTTCCGCCGCCGCCTGCCGAGGCTTTGATCATCACAGGAAGGCCGATTTCCCTGATTTTTGCTATGGCTTCCTGCTCATTGTCAATGGGGTTGAGTGTTCCGGGCACAATGGGCACACTGGCTTTTTCCATGATTTTACGTGCCGATATTTTATCGCCCATGGTGCGAATAGCGTGTGCATCCGGGCCAATAAAAATGATGTTTTCAGACTTGCATCGTTCTGAGAATTGGGCATTTTCCGATAAAAATCCATAACCGGGATGTATGGCATCGGCTTCGGTTTTTTTGGCCGCTGCAATAATCCGGTCGATATTCAGGTAACTTTCCCGTGAAGGTGACGGGCCAATGTGCACGGCTTCATCGGCGTAGCGCACGTGCATCGATTTGCGGTCGGCATCGGAATAAACCGCTACGGTAGGAATTCCCATTTCGCGGCAAGTGCGCATTATGCGAATAGCAATTTCACCACGGTTTGCCACTAAAACTTTCTGTATCATAGGCTATATATTATTTCTGTATTTGTTTTTATGCAATTATCGAAATATTTTCATAGCTAATTTAATGAATTTATTTAAACATGAAAATATTGACAGCTTTTTGGTAGTTAGTAAGACCGGATTTTAGCCAATAAGCTTTAAAACGGCACAAAATCGGGTAAAAACGTATTGTTTTGCGATGTACAAACTAAACAACAGATTCATTTTAAGAATGTTTAGGCATTACAAATTCGCCGATGGAAGCTGTGTAATACTAATTATTTTTCCGTGGCGGCGATTTTGTTTTGATTTTACTTTGTTACCGATATGTCAGCCCTACGGGCTTGGGCTACAATTAAATGGCGCCTGATATAGCAACTAATTTTATTGTTTATCCGGCTAAAACGCTGTTAGGCGTGAAATATCGGTAGCCTGTAGCAGAATAGGATTATCAGAACACCGTAGGTGTGGCATAAATTTTAAGCGCGACGATAAAATGAGTATTGAGGAAGTTTTGTAGATTGGTTACACATGCGGATTTTATTACGAATTGCAGCCAAACTCAAACCCTGACGTTCCGGTAGTTTTATTCAACGATGGTATAAATAGCCCGGTCATTTATGGCCGGGCAGATGTACCGATATATTGGTTGGGCTTTAGCCCGTTTATTACCGCACAATCAATTTACGTACACCCAAAACCTGGTTTTTGCTCTGTACGGAAACGATGTAAATGCCTGCCTTTAATTTGTTTATATCAAGTTTTTTTACAGGCTCGACCGGCGAGAAATTTTTACTGATTATTGTCTGTCCATGCAAATCGGAAATAATGATGTTTCCATTTACAGTGTTTTGATCAAGCGATATGTAAAAACTTTTCTTGGCCGGGTTGGGGTAGATGGAAAAACTTTGGTTTTCAGGATGTTCTTTCATCCCTACAAATTCAATCGGTTCGCCGTAGGTGCTTCCATCCTGAAGGTTAAAGAACTTAAGTTCTCTGGATTCAGTGTATTCATTATAGGAATTGCCCGTATTGTAGTAAAAAGGACCTCCCAGGCCTTTAATGTATTTATTTTCATCATTATAAAAAAATTCATCCCAGTGTGCACATGAGTCTTTAGCACTCCAAATAGGTAAATACGAGGTAAAGTAGGCAGGCCGTTCATGATCTGTTGTTAAGGCATTTGTTCCATATATTGTAAAGTAATAAGGTTTTGAGTATTCGAAATTGTTTTTACTATAACTTTTGGTTATTGTATTTACCGAAACATCATTATAAAAGTAATAATAAGCTCCATTAAACAACGAGTCAAAGCCAACAGAATCAAGGCCGGTTTGCTTTTCCCTTCTGTATGTTATTTTTAATGTATCAGTGTTTTCTTCGCGTGAAAGAACCGTGTATTTTGTCAGGGTAACATCTTTTAAATGGGGTGTTTCATCCCAATAGTAGTATTTTATGTGAAATTGATCACCAACCTGAAAATTGTAAATGTCAGCTTCGCTAACTTCGACAACTTCTTCATAGGTGGGATAGGTTCCATTAATAAAATCATCAGCAGAAACACGATTTCGTGGGTAGAAGTATTCTGGAATTTCAGGAAATGCAACCCAGGGTATAGCTGTTAAAAGTCCATATTTCTCTCCTATTTTTATTGTGTGATTATCTACTGTTTTAAATAAATACGTAGAATCATACTGAATCACATTAAACCTGAACTTATGAACAATATCACCATCATTATTAAATGTGCCAGAGGAAATTGATTCAACCACAGCTTTTACGGTTATGGTTGCATCCGTGTAACATATCCATTCTTCGCCTTGTTCACGATCCATGTAAATGGGAATCGTGTCATTAAATTGATTATAAAAAAGGTAGTTTCCATCAGCTTTTTTTGTGATTTTGGGACCGAGCATATTAATACCAGCTGTATCCATACAATCATAGCTGTAATGAGAAATCATGCCTTCTTGCAAATACAGGGTTGAGTCGCCATCTTGGTAGAGTGTTGAGTCTACCTTGACAGGCAAAATCAATTCATTTATAAAGTTTGATTCATAATAGATAACATCCTGGTTAAAGAAACTTGTGGTTTGTGCATTTAATACGGGCAGCATCAAACCTACTAAAATAATAGTAAGTGAAATATTTTTCATAGCAGTAACATTTAGATTACTGTAAATGTATGAAATGTTATGCGGCTTTGCAAATCTATCTTAATAGCTCCCTGCGGGAAGCGTCAATTCTCAGGAAAACGAACAGTAATGCGGTAAATGCCCAAAGCGATGAACCTCCGTAGCTGAAAAAGGGCAGGGGAATGCCAATTACCGGAGCCAGACCAATGGTCATTCCAATATTGATGGCCACATGGAAAAAGAGTATTGAGACCACGGCATATCCGTAAACGCGACTGAACGATGATCGTTGCCGTTCGGCCAGTTTGATTAGGCGCAGCAACAGAACAAGGAAAAGTATGATTACTGTTGTTGTGCCGGCAAAACCCCATTCTTCGCCCACTGTGCAAAAAATGAAGTCGGTGCTTTGCTCCGGCACAAAATTGTACTTGGTTTGCGTTCCCTGCAGGAAGCCTTTACCGGTGAGGCCACCCGATCCTATGGCAATTTTACTTTGATTTACATTATAACCGGCCCCAAGCGGATCGGACTCTATGCCAAGCAGATGGTTGATGCGGCTACGCTGGTGTTCTTCCAGTACATTATCGAAAAAATAGTCAACGGAGTAGGTAAAGGCAATGGCTCCAAATGTAATAGCAACAATGAGGAATAAACTTTTGTATTTGTATACAATTGCACGTAAAATCAAAATAATTGAAAATGCCAATACTGAACCGATTATGATCAAAGGGAAGGTAAATTCGAAAAATAACAGGTTCGTCAGGTAGGTTAATCCTAAAATTAGCACGTAACCCAGTGTGCCTTTTAAAACTTCTTTTTTGTCGTCGAAAAGGAAAAAAGCAATTATGGCTGCTATAATCAGGATGAGTACTAACAGATAAGTTAGCGGCAGCATAAGTGCAAGTATAAATAGCACGCCGGCATACAGGCCAAGCATCATCACAACAGACGATAATCCTTCACGAAAAAGCACGATAATAAATGTTGCATAAACCAGCGCCGATCCGGTGTCGTTTTGTAGGAGTATCAGTCCTGAGGGAACCAGTATAATGACGCCGATTATCGCCAGGTTTTTAAACTTGTGTATTTTGAAGTTATCTTTACTCAGGAAACGTGCCAACGCCAAAGCAGTTGCCAATTTAGCAAATTCGCCGGGCTGGAAGCGGAAACTGCCAATAGCAAACCACGAACGTGAAGCATTCACTTCAGTTCCAAAAAACAACACGGCCAGCAATAGTAGCAGAATGAAAAAATAAAACGGATAGGCAAAAAAGGCATAAAAACGGCTTTCAAAAAGCATGATGATGATAATCAAAACTAATGATGCACTAATCCACAACAATTGTTTGCCGTAGCGCTGCGAAAGGTCAAAAATGCTGCTGTGCTCTTCGTTGAACACCGCTGCATAGATATTTATCCAGCCCATTATTACCAATATCAGGTAAAGGATAACGGTAAACCAGTCAATATCTTTATATATGTTAATCTTCCTTTGCACGGTTTAGTATGTTTGCATTAATTATATAATTTTCGTACCACTTGCGTTTAACTTCGCGCTTCAGATATTTTTCAATCATCAGGCTGGCAATTGGGGCCGCGTAAGTTGATCCATAGCCGCCATTTTCAACATAAACTGATATGGCAATTTTGGGGTTGTCTTTTGGTGCAAAGGCAATAAAAATACTATGGTCTTTTCCATGCGGATTTTCTGCAGTACCGGTTTTTCCGCAAATTTCCAGACTATCTACCCGTGCATTTCTTGCTGTACTGCCGGGGCCGCCATGCACAACCTGGTACATGCCTTCTACTACCGGCTCAAAGTACTCTTTATCAACTTTTGAAATACGCTTCACTTTATATTTTTGCGCTATATCAGCTTCGCCTTCAATATTTTTAACCAAGTGCGGGATGGTGTAGTATCCGCGATTGGCAATTACTGCTGCAAAATTTGCCATTTGTAAGGGTGTTACCAATATTTCGCCCTGGCCAATGGCCATGGATACGATATTGAGCGAATTCCATGCTTTTTTGTAGTGATCAACATAATAAGATGCCTTGGGTATCCAGCCTTTTAGCTCAAACGGAAAATCAATATCGAGTTTTTTTCCGTAACCAAACGATAGCGTTATGTCTCGCCAGCGCTCATAATTTACAGCTATTCCTGCATCGGAACTGTTGTCGAGGATGTTCCGGAAAACGTGGCAATAGTATGCATTGCAGCTATGCTGGATCGATTCAATTAAATCTAAAGGCGATGGGTGCCCGTGGCATCCTACTGAATGCCCTCTTACATGGTAACCGTAATTGCATGAATATTCTGTTTGTATGCGTACAACGCCCAGTTGAAGTCCGATAAGTGCATTAAGGGGCTTAAAAGTTGAACCGGGTGGATACTGAGCTTGTAATGAGCGATTAAATAATGGTTTTAACGAATCTTGCTGCAACTTTTTGTAGTTTTTTGTACGTGGTCTGCCCGATAGCAGCCCCGGGTTAAAGGTTGGCGAACTTACCATGGAAATAATTTCACCGGTTGCAGGTTCAATGGCTACGATACTTCCAATTTTTTTTTGCATTAGTTTTTCACCGTATGCTTGTAATTCAGCATCAAGTGTAAGTTTTATGTTTTTTCCGGGTACGGCATTTTTATCCAGTGCCCCGTCTTCGTACGATCCTTTTATACGGTTGTGCACATCTACCATGTATACTTTTACACCTTTTTCGCCACGAAGAACCTTTTCATAAGATCGTTCTATCCCACTGGTACCAATATAGTCGCCCATTTTATAGTAGGGGTCGTTTTTTACGGTTTTGTCATTTACTTCGCCAACATAACCGATAACATGAGCAGCAACGGAGTCGGGGTACTTTCGTAATGTCCGTGTTTGTACAAAGAAACCTGCGAATTCATACATTTTTTCTTGTAGAATGGCATAGCGTCTGGCAGAAACCTGTTTCAGAAAAATTGATGGTTTGTAACGACTGTATTCTTTTGCTTTGTTCAGTCGTTCTATGGCATAAGATTTCTCTATATCGAGTATGTCGCACAATTCTGTAGTATCAAAAGCATTAAGTTGCTTTGGTATCACCATAATATCGTACGCAGCTTCGTTATAAACCATCAGCTTATTATTTCGGTCATACATTAAGCCGCGAACCGGGTACTGTGTTACATACCTCAGCACATTAGAGCTTGCCGATGTTTTATATTCGTTTTCTGCTACTTGTAAGGTGAATAGTTTTCCAATGTATATCAATACAATCAGCATCATAATGCCGCCGATAATTAATATTCTGGTATTGTATACATTTTCTTGCATAAGTTATTTTCTGAAAAACAGGTATTGACTTATCATGATTAGTGAGGCGGAAAAAATTGTGCTCAGCAATATGCGCAAAAGAATGTGTGCCGCTGCACTAAAATGGAATGCTTCAACAAAAAAGAGGAAAATATGGTGTGCAAAAGTCAAGATTAAAACATAACGCAGAAACCAATTGAATCCGTAATAAAAAACGCGAGGGAAGGTGCCGGGTTCATAACCATCGCGCGGTGCCATGTACCTAAGTACAAAAAGTCTTGTGTAGCCCATGAATGCTGTTGCAGCCGCATGCACCCCCGGAGTGTTTACAAATAAATCTATGGTGAGCCCCAATAAAAAACCAATAATTGTTACCATCCAGCCCGGTGTTTCAAAAGGCATCAATAGAATAAAAATTACATAAAAATACGGGTTAATGTAGCCACCCAACTGAATGTTGTTCAATACCAATATTTGTATGGCAACTACAATAATGAACCGGATAATATTTCGCGATAATAATCTAATCATTGATTTTTACTTTTCCTTCCAGGTTGAGTATTTCATCTTTTAAATAGTTTTCTACTACATAAACATGTGTCAGGCTTCCCATATCTATGAATAAGTTAACTTTGATGTGATAAAAGTTGCTGTCTTCGTCTTTATTGGCTTCAGTTACTTTGCCCAATGGGATGCCACCCGGAAAAACAGCGCTAAAACCACTTGTTTCAACACTATCGCCTACTTCTACACGAATGTGGTTGGGGATATCATCGAGCCAGCAAAAACGCGGGTCGATTCCATCCCAATGGAGTGAGCCAAAGTATTTAGTGTTCGATAATCGTGCACTTACACTAAAGTTAGGGTTGAGCAGCGAAATTACAGTGGCAAAATTTGTAGATACATGCCTGACAACACCTACAATGCCATTGGGCCCTACTACGCCCATGGATTTTTTCACACCATGCCGTTCACCCTTATCAAGGGTAAGGTAGTTGTTTTGTTTGTTTACAGAGTTGTTTATTACTTTGGCTACCATATAGTTCCATTGCTTGAAATAAACCGAATCGTATATCTCTTTGTATGAAACTTTATTGGCTTTGTACGATTTTTTTAGTGTGTTGAGGATGTGCGCATTTTGTTTCGCCAATTCTTCATTTGATTTCCGCAGGTAGAAAAAATCTTCAACATCGTTGGTGATCGAATATATTGCGCTGAGGGCTGCACCAGTTTTGTTCAGGAAAGTAGCCCGGTGGTATTGGTTGTATTGAATGATTAATGTAAACGCAATAAACTCCACTATCAGGAAGATAAAAAAGTGATGGTTACGTACAATGAAGCGAATAAATGTATTCATTGGTTATGCGTTTATTGCTATACTCAACGTGTTGGTTTTTTGTTAAAGCAGAAAAGCAGACCTGTTGGCTGCTTTCTGCTATTTATTTTGCCAGATTAGTCTTTACACAGTTTTCATTTTTGGAATGGCGGTCCAAATTTTATCGCATAAGGAACTGAAATTTATCTACGTTTCTGAGTGCAATTCCCGTACCACGTGCTACGGCATGCAACGGGTCATCGGCAATTTGGAAAGGTATTTTGGTTTTTTCCTGTAATCTTCTTTCCAGCCCGCGGAGCAATGCTCCACCACCTGCAAGCCAGATTCCCTTGTTGTAAATATCTGCATAAAGCTCTGGTGGTGTGTGTTCCAATGTAGATAAAATGGCGGCTTCAACTTTCGAAATCGAGCGGTCGAGGCAATGTGCAATTTCCTGGTATGAAACCGGTATTTCCATAGGCAGCGCCGTCATTTGGTGAGGCCCGCGTACAATGAAATCTTCGGGTGGATCTTCCAGATCGGGCAATGCCGAACCAACTTTCAATTTAATGTCTTCAGCGGTTTTTTCCCCGATTTTTACATTATGCTGATGCCGCATGTACTCTTTAATATCTGCTGTAAAATCGTCTCCGGCAATGCGGATAGATTTGTTACTAACGATACCGCCCAGCGATATTACTGCAATTTCTGTTGTTCCCCCACCGATATCCACAACCATATTGCCTTCAGGAGCTTCAACGTCTATACCAATCCCCAGCATCGCTGCCATGGGCTCATAAATCATGAAAACTTCGCGGCCTCCTGCATGTTCGGAAGAATCGCGTACGGCACGCATTTCTACTTCGGTACTGCCCGAAGGAATGCAAATTACAATGCGCAGCGATGGCGACATGAGTCTGGCTTTGGAGTTGATCATCTTGATCATGCCACGAATCATTTGTTCGGCGGCATGGAAATCTGCAATTACTCCATCGCGGAGTGGCCGCGTTGTGGTGATGTTCTCGTGTGTTTTGCCATGCATCTGGCGTGCTTTTTCTCCAATGGCAATGAGCTTCCCCGTGGTTTTGTCGAGAGCTACAATGGAGGGTTCATCAACCACAATTTTGTCGTTATGGATGATGATTGTGTTGGCTGTTCCCAGGTCAATTGCTATCTCCTGGGTTAAGAATGAAAACAAACCCATATTTTATCTAGTTTAATGCTTAAAATGTCTTTTTCCTGTAAATACCATGGCCATTCCGGCTTTGTTGCAATAATCAATCGATTCTTTGTCGCGGATGCTTCCTCCTGGCTGAATTACGGCTTTTATGCCCTCTTTATCGGCTATTTTAACCGAATCTGAGAATGGGAAAAATGCATCGGAAGCCATTACAGCGCCATTCAAATCAAATTTGAAATTTTTGGCTTTTTCTATGGCCTGCTTTAGGGCATCTACGCGACTTGTCTGTCCTACGCCACTGGCAATTAGTTGTTTGTTTTTTGCCAGTACAATGGCGTTGGATTTTGTATGTTTCACAATTTTGTTGGCAAAAATTGAATCAACGGCCTGGTTGCCCGATGGCCCGGTTTCTGTAACGGTTTCAAAGTCGTTGATTCCTTCTGTTGCCCGGTCTTTTTCCTGCCCAAGTACTCCGTTCAGTATGGAACGGAATTGTTTTTCAGGTAGTTTTTGTTCTTTGCGGCGCAAAATAATCCGTTTTTTATTTTGTTTTAAAATTTCAAATGCTTCAGATTGATATCCGGGTGCAATAATTACTTCAAAGAAAAGCTTGTTAATTTCATGTGCGCTTTCTTCATTCACTTCGCAGTTGGTAATTAAGATGCCGCCAAAGGCTGAAACCGGGTCGCCTGCCAGTGCATCTTTCCATGCATCAATGAGTTTTTCGCGTGAAGCTATTCCACAGGCATTATTGTGTTTCAGAATGGCAAATGTGGTTTCTTCAAACTCATCAATCAGGTTAACGGCAGCATCAATGTCAAGTAAGTTGTTGTACGATATTTCTTTGCCATTGAGCTGATCGAACAACGCATTGAAATCGCCATAGAAAAATCCTTTTTGATGCGGGTTTTCGCCATAGCGCAATGCTTTGGTTTGCATGATGCTTTGCTTAAATACACTGTCGTTGTCGTTCGACATGTATTTGTATATGGCTGTATCGTAATGTGAAGAGATATTGAATGCCTGTGCCGCAAATATTCTCCTTTGTTCCAGCGTGGTTGATCCGTTATTTTCTTCGAGCAGGTCGAGCAGTAATTGGTATTGGTTTATTGAGCTGATAATTAGTGTGTCGTTGTAATTTTTAGCCGCAGCACGAATGAGCGAAATACCGCCAATATCGATTTTTTCGATAATTTCCTGATGATTGGCCTTTTGTGCCAGTGTTTCTTCAAAGGGGTAAAGGTCTACGATAATAAGGTCTATTAGCGGGATTTCATATTCCTCAACATCCTTATTGTCATCTTCAAATTCCCTGCGAGCCAAAATACCGCCAAAAACTTTCGGGTGTAGTGTTTTTACTCTTCCGCCAAGTATAGATGGATAGCCTGTGAGTTGTTCAACGGCCTCAACCTGAAAACCGAGCTGTTCGATATACTTTTGTGTCCCGCCTGTTGATATGATTTTTACACCCAATTCATCGAGTTTTTTGATGATTGGGCCTAAATTATCTTTATTGAAAACTGATACAAATGCTGTCGAAATTTTTTTTGTCCCCATGCCGAACGGTTTAATGTGTTAAAAATAACTAAAATTCCTGTTTTTAGGTGCAAAAATACACGAAAAACGAACAGATGAAAGAATAAAATGCTTCTTATACAAAAATATTCTAATATTTTGAGTTTGTGCATATTTTGTTTTGGGTATAATCCTGGTTTTTTACTCAAAATACGGCTTATTTCTTTTGAATTATTCTATAGAAAATGATGTGTTGTGAGGTAATTTTTTTTGTTTATCTGACCGCTAGGATAGATTTCAATACAACAAATTGGGCCTGTTAGTCAGGGAGCTGAACGCCCAGAATCAGTATATCGTCAATTTGTTCGTAGTCTTTTTTCCAGTCGATGAGGGTTTCATCTAATATATTCTTTTGCTCTGCCATGGTTTTTTCAGCATTTTCTTCCAATAATTTCCTGAAGTTTTTACTTTGAAATCTTCGTCCGCGTTTCCCGCCAAACTGATCAATGTAGCCGTCTGTAAACAGGTAAACTTTGTCTTCGGATTTAATTTTAATTGAATGGTCGGTAAACGGAACCATTTTCCGATAATATCCCACCGGCATTCGGTCTCCTTTGAGCTCGATAAGCTCGTAATTTTCACCGGAATTTTGTTTTTGCAGGATGTAAATAGAGATATGTGCCCCCGAAAATTCAAGTTGGTTTGTTTTTTTGTCATAAATGCAGAGCGACATCTCCATACCATCTTTCGATTCGCCCGGGATTCCTTGTTGATGCAGAGATGCAACGATCATGCTCCGCATTTCATCCAAAATTTGGCTGGCATGTTTGATGTGCGGTTTTCGTATGGTTTCGTTCAGGTACGAATTACCCAGCATACTCATCATGGCTCCCGGCACTCCGTGCCCTGTGCAATCGACTACGGTAAATATTATTTTGTTATCGAACTCGCCTGCCCAGTAAAAATCACCACTCACTACACTTAACGGGTGGTAAATTATGAAATGATTTTTAAATAATTTGTTCAATAATTTTTTTCCGGGTAATAGGGCATACTGGATTTTTTGAGCATATATAAGACTATCGGTAATTTTATTGTTTGTAACCTCCAATTCTTTCTTTTGGTTTTCCAGCTCCATGTTTTTGTCGGAGATAACTTTCGATTGCGATGCCAGTTTTAAATTGCTGTTCCGTTTTATAATATTAGCCCTGTACAAGACTATTACAAGTGCTGCAAGAATGAGAAATCCAAGGCTTAATGCAGCTAAAATAATGGTTTTTAGCTCATTTGATTTCTGACGTTGTATTTTTTCCTGTTCCAGAATAGCAATTTCTTTCCGTTGCTTTTCTGTTTCATACAGTGTTTGTAGTTTGCTGATGTTTTTGGTGTTGATTTCGTTGAATATGGAATCTTTGTAGGTTATATATTTTTTGTAATAAGAAAAAGCCTTTCGGGGTTGTTGCAGTTTTTCATATAACTGCGAAAGATATTTGTTGGCATCGCGTATTATGCTTTTCGATCCGATTTTTGTGGCTAATTCCAGTGCTCTTGTTAAATAATTATTGGCTTTGTTGAATTTGTTGAGGCGCAAATAGGCTTCCCCTGTATTAAGCAGGCTTATAGCAACATAGAAATGATCGTTTATTTGGGTATTCAGGTCGATGGCTTTTTTATAATAGGCGATAGCTTTATTGTATGATTTTTTTTGAGCAAAAATAGAGCCGATACAATCATAGCTAATGGCAATTCCACGGTCGCTGTTTAGTTTTTGGTTGTATTCCAATGATTTAAAATAATGCTTTAAGGCAAGGTCAAGGTTACCTTTATTTTCGTAAACCTCGCCAATGTTATTGTAGTTTATGGCAAGGCTTAAATAATTTTTTCGTTTTTCTGCGTTTGTCAGGGCCAAGTTAAAGTATTTCATGGCCTGATCGTATTGCTTCATTAAGTTAAAAATATTGCCCAGGCTGTTTTGGGCGTACATTAGACTTCTTTCATCATTATACTTTTCAGCATATTTTAATGCTTTTAGATGATAGTCAACAGCACTGTTGTATTCGTCTAATCGCCTGTATACAACGCCAATGTTGTTGTTTATGCGTGGAAGATATTTCGTGTAGTTGATTTCTTCAGCCAGTTTTAGTGCATTCAAATGAGACTGAAGTGCTTTGCCATACCGGGCATTTTGTCTGTAATAGTAGCCCAATTCATCATAGCACCAGATTAAGGCACGGGTGTAATCTGTTTTTTTGGCCAGCTCTAAAGCTTTATCCAGATATTTTAAAAAAAGTGAGTCGTTTTTTCGTTGATACGTTTGTGAAAGCTCAAAGTATAGCCTGCTTCTTGTTGAATCTGCTTCAACTGTTTCTATGGTGTTTAACAGGCTGTCTTTTTTGCTGTTGCCTTTAACGGTCAAGGAGCAAAAAAATATTACTAAAAAAATCAGGGATTTCAAATTTATAAACAAAATGTAAATATTTGTTGTTTGTTTGCAATTAATGTTCTAAAATACAATATTATTATAAATTATTGGAAACAAATCAATTCCGATTATTAATTTTTATTAACGTACGATAATAACTTATCCGGCATTTATTTTAATATAGAAATGGTATATATGCGTTGACTACATAACAGAACAGTTCTAATTCATTATTGTTGGAGTGGAGCAGGAAGAACACGGCGCAGCTTTTAAAAAAACTACGCTGCTATTTCTTTCTGCTTCTGGTTTTGTTTTACAATTTTTACGTAGTGCCGGCAAGAAAAGCCCTGTCTCCGATAAGAAAGCTCCATTTTGAAGGCAAGCCAAACCCTTATCTCACTGCCTGCCACGATTATTCCAGCGGGGAGCACAATTAAAATTATATTAGTTGGGAGTATATAGTGCTTGCCCGAAAAGTCCAATTTCTGCATTTCGACGAGCTCAATGTATCACGTTATGCCCTTTCTGAAAACAGTCACTTCGGCAAGCTCAGC
>CAYPSX010000089.1:0-14414 GCA_964413185.1 uncultured Bacteroidales bacterium | reverse complement strand
GCGGAAAATCCTGCTCGAAAATTTTATGCACTGTTAGCACTTCGTCCTCGGTTCCCACGATTTGAAGGTACTCCGGTGGGCTGCTTTGCTCACCTGCCATCTACTCGATTAACGGCTGGCCTTTTTAAGTTTTTTCTATTTTTTTAATCCATTCTCTAAATATAGGACTTTTAGCTTTTATCTTGTCTAGACCAATTGCTTCAGCTATAATGTTACCATATACAGTTTTGTTATAGCCTAGAATAATTCTTTGTAATCTATGTGAAGGAGATGTTTTCCTGTTGTTATTAATCATCTCCGGATTAGTGTATTGTTGGAATGTTTGGGTTAGTTCATCTATTCCAACTAATTCTTTCGGAGGTATTTGTTCATAAAAGACATCTATGTCATTGAAAAGTAGTCCTTCAAATTCGTGCAGTTGTAAATATGGAATGAAACGAAATTTTAAAGAATCTTTAATACTTTCTAACATACCTTGTTCAAGTATCTCCATTCTTTCATTTTTATTTGGATTCCGCTCTGCATTATCCCACATGGGGAAGTTATATTTGCTATATAATCCGTAATAATCAATAAGAGTAGTTACAATAGCAGTTGAATCATTTGTTAAATGAAGAGTAATTTGTTTTTTTAATTCTGACCATTTTACAATACCCCCCATTGATTTCTTAATAAGCGGCGATTGAATGTAGATTTCTTTTTTTGCGAAGTAAGGAGTTAGGATTGTATTGCAAAATTCTTTTTCTGTTTCACCTTCACATATAATAATAACTCTTTTCATTTTTCAATAATTTGGTTGACCTGTAGTTATTATATTCCTTTTCCATAAATCATCAATGGTATAATCCTCTAGCCATTCTTGAAGTTTATTTGCATCTAAACGATTAAACTTAGAACACCCATCAATTTGGTCAACTGTTATAATTGAGTCAGGTGAAAAATGACTTATTAAATCGGTGGATTGCGTTGCAATAATTACTTGAGACCCTTTTGCTGATACTGATTTTATCATGCCAGCTAATTTTGCAATTGCAGAAGGATGTAAACCTAGTTCTGGTTCATCTATGATTATTGTATCAGGTAAATTAGGCTGCATAAATAAAACAGTTAATGCAATAAATCGAATTGTGCCATCTGATAAATCATTAACGCCATAAACTGTGTCACTATATTTGTCCTTCCATTGTAATTTCACAAAGTCTTCTGCATTAGGAACAAAAAAGAAGTCTGAAAAATATGGTGCTATAGATTGAATTGTTTTTACAATTTTATTGTATACAATTTTTTCTTCTTCTTTTATGTTATAGAGAAATGCAGCTAAATTAGCACCATTGCAATACAAGTAATATATATCATTTTCTATATGGCTGGGTATTGTAAAAGGAGACTTATCGCTTGTATCATGGAAGTGATATTTCCTAAAACCTTCCAAATATCGAATAACATATTTAGCTCTATAATTATCAGTAGTTTTAATTCTTGCTTCTCTGTCAGAACGACTAATATCTATACCCTTATCACTTCTATAAATTAGACGTTCTTCGGTAAAAATTAATCCATCAGAGCCTAATTTTAGATTTGCAGAATAACCATTATTACCATTTTCAAACTCGACTTTAAAATTGATTGTATCAGTTACTTTCTGTCCTTTATGAAGAATTTTGTTTTCACCTCCGGTTAATGCGATATAATCATTTAAGTTTTTATTATAGAGTCGGTTTAGGAAATCAAAAAATGAAATGAAATTACTTTTCCCACTTCCATTTGCACCAATCAACAAATTAATTGGATTTAAGTCAATTCTTTCAGACTTAATCGATTTATATCCTGATATCTCTATGTAATCCATTAATTATTTGTTTATTTCAATTCTCAAATATAGTAAATAATCAAGAATTTACTATTTGTAAGAAATCAATACATTCGCAGTGCCATTTTTTTATCTTGCCGCTATAAATAAAAACACCTCACCCTTTTTTATTGCGTTTAGCCGCCTTAATTTCCGGGGATAAACGAACGTTTTATGTTCGGTTACCGGTTTTGGTATGCGTATAACAAGCGCTTCCTCTTTAGCAATGTTAATTTAATTACCCGTTAAGCGAAGCTTTTTGGGTTTGTTAAAAAGAACCTTTGTCGCCCATAGCTACGCGGCTCCATATACTCTATTCGTCTCGGCTGGGGCGTTTTTTTTCAATATTTTATCTCAATCTTATCGCCAAGAAATTTGGGCTTTTTTCCAAATATCAAGTCGAGAACCATTTTTACTCTTGCCAATCTTTCTCGTAATCGAGTCTTAAATCCATAATGCACGTCTACATCTTTGGCATTAAACCCGACAGCGTCAATGTTTTTACTTTTTGCTATATAAATCGCTCTCTCATTATGAAATTGTTGAGAAATTATCGTAATGCTACTTTGTCCAAAAATCTCTCTACAACGAACAACCGAATCTAAAGTCCTAAAGCCTGCATAATCAAGGTAAATTCTGTCAGGTGGAATCCCTTTTTTAATCAAGTCCTCTTTTATTGTTGATGGTTCGTCGTAATCCTTTGTTGAATTGTCACCGCTTACAAGAATGAAATCAACTTTACCCGCTTTAAACAATCTCGCAGCAGCTTCAATCCGGTATTTGTAATACAAGTTTATCCGGCCATTTGAAAGGATTTTACCCGTACCCAAAAACAAACCTACTTTGTTATATGGTATTTCTTTAGTCGAATTGAAAACTTTATCAGAGGCAGTTGTCTCAACAAGTCTGTCCGCTCCAAAAATCCCAATCAGTGAAAGGATGCCGAATACTAACCCAATTTTCAATATCTTTTTAATGTATTTCATTTAAGTATGCGGTGTCGTTTTTTTGGATGTCAGCGTTGTGGCGATGAAGTGAAGGCCTTACTTGTAAAGACCGATCAACAATTCGACAACCAACGGATTATTTCGCAGGGTAAATCCCGTGAAATGCGAAGCAATCCGGCATTTGCCGGATTATTTCACGGGATAAAGGTGCCCCGGTGTGCTTTTCAGCTCACCGGCCATCTACTCGATTACCAACCGTAATTCCTACTTTAATAACTCATAGTCTCTAATCAATAATTCGGCAGATAAATTCAATTGATCCTTTAATCTACGAATCATTTGAATTGTTAATCGCCGCTTACGATTTAAAATTTCGGAAACACGACTTTTACCTCCAATCATAGGGATTAAATCTCTTTGCCTCATATTTAATTCTTCCATCCTTATTTTTATCGCTTCGATAGGATCTGGAGAATCAATCGGATAGTGTTCTTTTTCATATTCGTCAACTAAAAGTCCAAGGATATCCAATTCGTCACTTTCTGGAGTTCCGTCAGGTGTGTCAAATATTTCCTCAAGTCGGCTTAATGCTGCTTGATAGTCTTCTTCTGTTTTTATCGGTTTTATATTCATGGTATTAAGTTTTAAATCGTATTTGCATCTATTTTATCATAATCTTTATGAGTTCCAACAAATCTCACAAAACCCAATTGTTTGTCGAATCGAAATTTCACAACCAATCGGTAATTATTGCCTTTTATGTTAAAAACAATTCGTCCATCTTTAAGAATGCTTGCATGCGCGTAAGAATTTTTGACATCATTCGGACTTTTCCAGTTTGAATTTGTCGTTGTTTCATACCATGTTTTCAGATATTGTTCCGAGTCAGGATGCTTTTCCCAAAATCTTCTTAGCGTACTTTTTGCAAATATTCGTTTCATTCATAATTATTTTCTACAAATATAATGCAAAATTCGCAAATTGGGAACTCATAGCGGTATTTTTTTATGGTTGGTAACCTAACAGCTATAAACATTTATTTACCCGGGAAAAGCGGAGTTTATTTTTTATGTGTGTCCGCTCAGCATGGCAGCCATATGTTTTTGGGTGGCGAGAATTCGCAATGACGACTATAACTAAAGGGACGCTTGTTAGAAAACGCTTCCCGCATAAGCAGTAGGTTAGAAGTCTTGCATTTTAACTTTGGTGTTGACTTTTCATTCTTAAAAAGCTGCCACGAATCCCACGTTAATTTTGTTATAGTCGCCCAGGTTGTTATCCTCAACCAACGAATATTCCGCGGCCAGTCGCACATTCCTTCTCATCAGGTAGCCTGCATGAAACGTATAAGAACGATATTTTGCCTGGTCATAGTCACTCTGAACATCATTAAACATGCCCATCACATACCAGTCACTGTCATCGCCTTTGGGCATGAATAACAATTCAGTTAATATGCCGGTGGTTTCAATGTCGCTAAGGGTTGCTGATGCATGGCTGTCAATATGATGAAAAACCTTAGAGTCCGTACGCGTAAGGTACTGCGCATTGAGTTCAAACATTTCAGTAACAGATAAGCTAAGGTCAGGTCCCCAGACAAGAACATCGTTGGTTATTTCATCATCAAAAATATTTTGCTGCTTTTCACGGCCTGTATAGGCAAATCCACCTATACTGAGAAATTCCCCGATGTCCTGCGATATTCGCCCCACATAGCTCTTGTACTTGTCTTTGTCGAACCATCGCTCGTGGGCTTCCGGTATTCCATTTCCATTAACAACTTCCACCACGAATGTTGTTCCTGTGTTTAATCCCAAGGTAATCATAACACCTTTATCGTATGTTAGGTTGATGTCTGAAATTCCGATTTGTGATGTGTAAAGATGATAGTCTTCAAGCGGGAGCCGGAGCTCTCTCTTAAACAGTGGGTCGGATACCTGGAACTGGCCCAGATAAATATCCAGATCGATGTCGAACAGGTTGTTATACATAAGAAATGCGTCTTCTACACCGGCAACTTCGCCTCTTTCATCCATGTACACATAGAAATAATAGGCCAGGTTTTCGCTCACTTGTCCGCCCGATAACAGTTTGATGAGGTAAGGTGCCTGGAAGTCGCTTCGGTCACCGTTGCCAACATCGTACCTGATATAGCCGTCCATTCTTACGGCCATTGGGAAGTTTCGTATCAGCGACAGCTTATCGTCGCCGGCAGGCACGAAATAGCGCGGTGCTTCTTCATCTGAAAGTTTGAAGCCGTTACCGGCAAAAGTGTCGCCGTAAGGTTTCAGTTTTGGCATAGCCGGACTATGGCAGGTTTTACAGCTAAGTCGGTATTTCCGTGCAAAGGCTGGTATTGCAGAGCTTTTTTCAGCGATAAATCCAAATGCAATACATATTAATAAGGTAAAAAGTAGTTTTCGTTTCATAATGAATATTTTTTTATGGTAATACTGTTATTTCTGTGGAATGACGGTTGATTTCATGAATGGCATATTCCTCTTCGGGAACATCGAGCAATACGGCTACGGGTTTTACCAGCAGCCGGTAATTCAGCACGGCTGTTACTTTAAGTTTACCCGGCGCTACTTCGTAGGGCAGGTTAAAGGTGAAAGTCTCCAGTTTGGTTTCCCTTGGACCGATACGGTAATCTACGCCCAGCGATTTGGTATTCCACTGCATGATGGTCATTCTTCCCTGCGGATCGAAATATGGCATGCGGAAGATGCGGTCGCCTACCGGAACATCTTCGCGCTTCACGCCTTTAAAGTCAGGTTTTTGCAACGGAACGCCCATATCCTGATAAGCCAGTTCATCGCTGGCAATGGTATATTCTTCACCTTCAAATTCTTTTTTATCCACTTTTAAATGATAGGTATTTCCCTCTTCATCTTCTGCTTCCACGTGCAGCCATACAATGCGGTCTTCTACCGAGCCGGTGGGAAATTTGTGCCCGGTTTTTTGGTTGAATAGTGCCACGGTAAAAACAGCTACTCCTCCGGGAACGGTTTCGTCCTCATCAGACTGTATGCGCAGTTCGATTACCCCGTTGAGTTTGCCGGGATCGTGAGCTCCGTGGAACAAGTGTAGTTTGGCGTCGGGATATTTTCCGCCCATTCGTGCGGTGCGGGTGTTGGCTTCGGTCATGTGGCAATCCTGGCACTGCACACCCTCTTTTGAATAAGGGCCTTCTTCCCATTCCAGTTGCGTTGATTTCACCCAGGCTCCAAAGGAGCTTTTTTCGTTGTGGCAGATGCCGCAAAATTTGGCGGTACTGTGCAGTTCTGATTTTACGATTTTGTGTTCCGGCGAATTTGTTTCTCCTTTGCGGGAGCTGTACTTGGTATCGCCACTGGTCATGATATAGTTGAAATTGTAGGCCGTGTCGCCATCAATTCCTTTAATGAGATGACATACTTCGCATGAAACCGCCTCATTGGCCCTTGATCCTTCCTCGGGCTTTGGTGGGGGCACGTCGCCGGATAGATAGGCCTTTGGAGTATGGCAGCCGTTACAACCTTCATGAACTTTGGCCATAGCCGGGTCGTTTTCTGAATGGGCTACCGCAAGCTTAAAATATTCTATCTCATCCCACTCGTGGGTGTATGCCTTCGACATCATGGATTGTTTCCATTGTTGGTAAAAAGCATTATGGCAGGTTTTGCATTTCGTTGGCTTGTCGAAATCGTCATATTTGAACTCGCCGAACTGATCTTTCCCGACATCGCTGGCCACGAAGCTGGTAATTATGATCAGAAGGGCTGAAAAGAAGAGAATAGGTTTAAGCTCCATAATAGCAATAATTAGTCAGTTTATTCCAAATTTATTGAAAAATGAGCAGCAATACAAGTTATTTGCCTGTTTTATAGGGTATTTATACTTGTTATAAATTGCGGGAAGCGTGAACAAAATCACCATTTATTTGTAACGGGGCTCAGTTTTTTTGTTTATTGAATTTCAGAATGGTAAATCATCCAGGTCTCTATCATCATCTATAGCTTTATCATCATTCAAGTTTACATCATCTTCCAAATCTTCATCGTTCAAGTCTATATCATCTTCTAAATTATCCTCATTCAAATCGAAATCTTCTCCATTTAGCTCATTGCAAATACGATTGGAATCTGTTTCGTTACGCATTAACTCATAGTCTCCATTCAAAAAGAAATCCAGGTCAGTCGCATTTCTTTCGTAGAATTCGTCTGCTGGTATACCATCAATGACATAAATTTTGCGGAATTTCATTTTGCCACCTAAAAAGTAGGTTTCCTTTATAAACTCACGTCCGTTTTTATCTTTGTGAATTTTTTTCTTCCTTTTATTTTTCACTTATCCTTATTCTTTTTCTTTCAGTTTGTCCTCTAAATATTTGTTTCTTTTTTTCAGTCGGGTTAATTCAAAGCTGGTTGTAATTGAACCAATAATGAATCCAACGATCAATAATAACCATCCATTAGAATAATGTTGGATTTTAAAATAAGCTCCAACTAAAACCATTATCGTTGAAATACCATAAAAATACTTGATTAAGTTGTTAATCTGTTTGTCATTCATAAGTTCTGTTAACGTTTTTTTAAGCGTTTCCTCTTCACAAAGCTAATAAAAACGCCAAAAAAGCAACAGTTAGTTTTGGTTTATTGTGAGTTTTTATTTTCTGTGCGAATAAAAATTTAGCGAATCATTGTAAATAGGTTTTGTCAATTATTATGTGTATCTTTGTACTGATTTTGAATCCGAAAAATACGCGTATTATACTTTTCCGAAATTATTTCTACGTCTTTTTTCTTATCCAATTTCTAAGTAACGCAGCAACAGGCTTACTAAAGCATTCAGTTTTCTGTATATTTTACTTTACCACGTTGCTGCAAATTTTAATCAGGCTAATAAGCCTAAATTTTATTAACATGAATATTTATGTTGGCAACCTTGATTATAAGGTTGGCGAAGAAGACTTAAAAGATGTTTTCACCGAGTATGGTAATGTATCTGAAGTAAAAATCATTACCGACAAAATGAGCGGTCGCAGCAAAGGTTTTGGATTTGTCACTATGGACGACAACGACGAAGCCCAAAAGGCAATCGAAGAATTAAACGGATCTACTGTTGCTACAAGAGAAATTGTAGTAAACGAAGCCCGTGAAAAGAAAGAAACTAATAACAGAAGAAGGTACTAATTATGAACCACGGAAAAGTAAAATGGTATAACGAAACCAAGGGTTTTGGATTTATCGAAACAGAAGACAATAAAGATATTTTCGTTCACCGCTCAGGCTTAACAAGCCCTTATGGTGGATTGGAAGAAGGCCAGGAAGTTGTTTTTGACATCAAACAGGGTGACAAAGGCGAGGTGGCTTTTAATGTAAAAGATAAATAGCATTTGGAATTATTTCAAATTGGAGTTGTAACCATGCCCATTCCGACCGAAATGGACGGAGTGGGTATTGGTGTATCTATTTTTTTTAAAAGCTTTTGCTGTCGCATTACTGGTAATCAATAGTTTGGATGCACTTCATGGAACGCACGAAAGAAGCTTCCACTAAAATGGTTGCGAATTTCGACAAACAAAAAAAATTAAAATGTTTTTCCGGGTTGGCCTGTGAATTTTACCGGCCATAAAGACGGGAAAGAAAAACGAACATCAATTTATAATGAGGCAATTAAAGATAACTCAACAAATCACACACCGGGAAGACAAATCCGTGAACCTTTACTTTCAGGAAGTGAATAAATACCCTATGGTTAGTGTAGAGGAAGAGGTGGAGTTATCTATGAAAATACACAAAGGAGATGAAAGAGCCTTGCAGAAGCTTGTAGAAGCCAACTTGCGATTCGTAATTTCAGTTGCCAAGCAATACCAAAACCAGGGTTTATCTTTTGCCGACCTCATTAATGAAGGAAATGTAGGCCTGGTAAAGGCAGCCGGAAAATTTGATGAAACACGCGGGTTTAAATTTATTTCGTATGCTGTATGGTGGATTCGACAATCTATAATGCAGGCCATTTCGGAACAAACACGCATTGTGCGGCTTCCGTTAAACCGGTTATCATCTATAAATAAAATTTCTAAAGCTATTCCTTACCTTGAACAGCAATTTGAACGGGAACCAACCAACGGTGAATTGGCCGATTATTTAGATATAAATGAAACAGTTGTAGCGGAAAATAATAAAATTAAACACCGTCAGGTATCGTTTGATAAGCCGCTGGTACACAACGGAGAAAGTGATTTTTCGTTGTATGATATAATTGAAACAGATGGTTTTCCTTCGCCTGATAACGAGCTGGTTAACGACTCGTTAAAAATAGACCTTATCCGTGCTTTGAAAAAACTGGATAAACGCGAAACAAAAATTATTGCCATGTCGTATGGGTTAAATAATGTTGAGGTGCGAAGCCTCCACGAAATTGCAGACGCTTTTGGCATGACAAGCGAAAGAATACGACAAATCCGTAATAACGGATTAACGAAAATAAAGAAAATCCTGACGGGAAATGCATGTTTCCTCGATAATGTATAATTTAAAATTGAATGAATGGGTAGAGCTAAAGAAACATTTGGAAAAAAAGAAGTAAGAAAAAAACAACTTAAAAAGCGCAAAGACAAAGAAGCGCGCAAACAGGAACGAAAAGAAGGCGGTAAAAACAGCTTTGACGATATGTTGGCTTATGTTGATGAGAACGGCCAAATTTGCGAAGAACCGCCTGTGAATGAGAAAAAGGAAGAAATTAAAGCTGAAAATATTGAAGTTTCGGTTCCTAAAGGTGGTGGCAAGGTTAAAGATGCTGTAAATAAGGGAAAAGTAAAGAATTATGACGATTCCAAAGGCTACGGATTTATTTACAGCGCCCAATTTCTCGACTCCCTGTTTTTCCATGTAAACGACTGCGAAGATGAGGTGAAAGCCGGAGATGTAGTAGAGTTCGAAACTGAAAAAGGCCAAAAGGGATTAAAAGCTGTTAATGTTAGAAAAAAGGAACAGTAAACACCTGCATTCTAATTCCTCTATTATACCAGGAACGCCATGTGCTTCCTTTTGACAAGACGATTGCCAAATAGTAATATCAATAACTTAGGGAATAAGTTATGAGCTGTTTGACGGTCGTCTATTTTTTTTGCTACATATTGCAAACGAACTCGCACTCTGACTTTCCGGTACACTGTGCATCATCGAAATGTAATCCGCGGCTAAAGCCGTTTCCGTTTGTTATTCCAGAGCCCCGGCATGAATACCGGGGCTATTGATTCCGTTGGTAAATCCGGGTTTTCGATATTATTTGCATGAAATGCGAATTGATGCGATTTTACGGTTTTTTAATTGGAAACGTTCACTAGCCCGGTCATTTATGGCCGGGCTGGGTTTGTATCTTTTAAAACAGGAGCCAGGCCGATAATGACCCAAACATAAGACTATATAAAATTGCTTCGAGCTGTATTGTCCAAAAAACCTTGCTTTTAACGAACTCCTTTTTTAAATATACGATTCCTTCTATTGTATTTGAGAAAGGTACAGCGCTTGAAAAATCAGCATAAATAAACATGAGCCCCCCCAAGAACAGGAAACGCATGCCAAATGATAGCTCCCCCAAATAGGGCAGAATGGGATAAAGCACCACCGACATGAGAATAGCCCTTATGAATTGGGATGGTATTAATAATAGTGCAATCCTGTTGCTTTCATTTTTATCATCCATATCTCTGAAAAATGATTTATACAGGCGGTCTTTTCCTTCATACATTCGTTTGGCCAGTTGTTTGTCAATTAAGCCGGCAACGATATAGCACACAAAATGGATAATGAAAAACAGAAGACTGAATTTGATGTAAATAAACATAAGCCACTTAATTTTGAAATGGTAAATGATTTCCCCAAATTTAATTATTGTTTATTAATTGTTTCAAATTTTTTTATCAATTATTTCGGTCATTTGCTTGCGGGTTGGTTGACAAACTAAGGCGCTTATATTCGTAATGTACTGTGGGGCAGTTTTTTTAGTCTGCGAAACAGCTGATTGGCTGTAATCAGTAAAAATGGTCTTATGTCAAACCCCGATTTATTTAAAATAATGGCAATCCAGGTGTTACACGTTCTAAAGGCAGCGTATTTTCTTTTTGCCAGAAAAAAATTACTTGAATCCCGATAAAACGTACTGGCGATTATTTCTCCTTTATCATCGCGCTCGAAACTGTTAGATATAGTCTGGCAAAGTGTATAAAACTTTTCTTTGGTCATTGTAATTTCTATAACGGTCGGTTGCCTGTAGTAGTTTTTAATTTCGCGCGAAAATGCATCCGGAGATATAACCGATTGTGTTGGCCACAACACCGACCGGGCAGTGATGTATATGTTGGGATCGGGTATTTGGTAAAATTTCTCATCGCCCCAGCTTATATCTAAGTATTTGTGCGAATTGTAGCGTTCAATTTCTTTGAGAGTTTCTTTTGGGACATTTGCCGTTTCCATTATTATGCCTGTGTGCCAACCTGCCTGAACAATTTGTACGGTGTAGAGGGTGTCTGTTTTTTGTGCAGACAAAATGAAAGGGAACAATCCCAATAGCAATAAAATGAATTTTTTACACATTTTCACTTGCTGTAAATAATTGTATTACGCTAACAAAAATACGATGAATTAAGTTTCGTTCAGTTGTTTGTACTATTGAAAAATATAAATCCCGTTAGGGATGATATATCGGTAGCAACGTTGCTGAGGAACGAAAATCGCCGCGCCAGGACAAAAATCAGCGATGCAACATTGTGATCGGCGAAATGAAAATCTAACATGAAACATCTCTGAACACATCTGCTGTTTTTAGAATAATACCTGTGTGCCACCCCGATTGAACGATTTGCACCATGTAACGATCATTTGTTTGTTGCCCAAACATAATGAACGAATGCAATGCAAAAAGAAACGAAATGAATGCCGTGCGCATCATCTAAAATACAATGTTGGTTTAATTGATCAACAAAATCCGGCAAACTTAGTTTTGTTGCTGAGTTTTTTCAGATGCCTTTTCATAAAGCCCTAGTACTTTTACGTAGTTTTTTGCTCCTTGCGGCGTCATATCATTAACAAATGCAGGGAGTTCAGGATGATGTATTTTTGTCCATTCTATAAGACTGTTCCGCCTCGCTTGCCATTTGGCATAATTGAATTGTACGTATTCTGTTAGTTTTATGTGCGAAATAAGATTATCACTAAAACGAGCTTCAATTTTGTAAATGATTGCTGAGTCTTGCAGGAAGTCTATCCGTTTATCGGTTTTAGTAATTTTGGCTGTAGCGCCAAAGCTGGTTTCTCGTATATCAATAATTTTATATTGTGGTTCAAATGCCGATTCCCATAGAAATTGCCGGTTAAATTCATTCCGGTTTTTCGTCAAAACATAATTCATTTCTGTAATTTGGATGCTATCTTCCATAAAAGCAGATGCCATATCAATGTTTTTATTGTTGCATGCCTGATAATAACCTCTGACAATATCCGATGGTGCCTGAGCATTTGTTTTCGGGCAATAGAAAAATAAAAATGTAGCAAATAAAAATAATGTATAATTTCTCATTTTTCGGTCATTTCAATTTGGTATTCGTTACAGCGATTATTAAATACAATTTCAACGTAAGTTCAATGCAAATTATCAATTTGTTTCGTAAAGAACTTCGAGTCTGAAAGTTGTGAAGGTAGCATAAAAACTCGAAATAATTTTGCGATCGGCGAAATGAATATTTTGATTGTTCATGGTTTTGTTTTTTGATGTGCATTTATTTTTTTCCCTTTTTTGCCGGGAATTTTGTCTGCTTCAGCATTATAGGTAAATATTTTATCCAGCGGTGTTTGAAAAACCCGGGCTATGCGAAATGCCAGTTCCAGCGATGGCGAATATTTTCCTTTCTCTATAGCTACGACCGTTTGTCGTGATACGCCAATACGATCGGCCAATTCCTGCTGCGTCATTTCATCAGCATTAAAACGTAGCTTTCGTATGCTGTTGGTAATTACATCAGGTTTCATTTTTACACTCCTTTCCTGTAAAGGCAAATTTTTGTGCAATTTTCTACAATTTCTCCTAGCAGCGCACTAATAATAAATGCACCGAAAACTGTGAATACCGGCATGCCAACGGCAAGCGACAGAAATCCGAGGAGCATCCCGACGGAAAAAGTATAATAGGCATTTCGTGTTCCTTTCAGGTTGATAAGTTTGTCGCGCTCGTCGGTTACCGGGAGTTCTTCTTCGCCGGTAGCAATTACATTAAAAATGTTGAAAATAATGTAAATCACAATGCGCGCAGCAACCGAAATCCCCATAAAATATAGTAAAATAGTGCCCCACTGACTGTAATCATTAATCAGGTCAAAATCTCCTGCCAGATGTCGTTGATAAACAACCCAGGCGAAAATAGCCGTTATTAAAATACCACTAAAAATGTTGACGATGCTTTCTTTTTCTCGATACGACATAATAACCTCCTTTTGTAATTAATTTTAGACATTGTGTAAAAATTATTCGATACAAAGATAAGTATATTTTACATAATGTCAAATAAACTTTACATTAATTTGCATTTTTTTTGAGTGCACGATCGGAAAATTGGAAACGTTCACCAGCCCGGTCATTTATGGCCGGGGAAAGGTTTTGGGAGGAAAATCGCCGCGGCGGGACAAAAATCAGCGATGTGAAAATTGTGATCGGCGAAATGATAATATCCAAGATCAAACATCTATGATCAAACATCCACTATCAAACATCCAATACCAAACATCCAAGATCAAATATCCAAAATCTAACATCCAAGATCAAACATCCACCATCCACCACAGTCAGAGCGCGAGGCATTTTTGTTGATTGATTGAAACTTTCAATTTTATTACGTTTTGCAAACGAACTCGCACCCTGACTTTCCGGTGGGTTCAACAACGCATCACCAGCCCGGTCATTTATGGCCGGGGAAAGGTTTTGGGAGGAAAATCGCCGCGGCGGGACAAAAATCAGCGATGTGAAAAATGTGATCGGCGAAATGATAATATCCAAGATCAAATATCTACCATCAAATATCCAAGAACAAATATCCAAAATCTAACATCCAAGATCAAACATCCACCATCCACTACAGTCAGAGCGCGAGGCATTTTTGTTGATTGATTGAAAATTTCAATTTATTACGCATCGCAAACGAACTCGCACCCTGACTTTCCGGTGGGTTCAACAACGCATCACTAGCCCGGTCATTTATGGCCGGGGAAAGGTTTTGGGAGGAAAATCGCCGCGGCGGGACAAAAATCAGCGATGTGAAAATTGTGATCGGCGAAATGATAATATCCAAGATCAAACATCTATGATCAAACATCCACTATCAAACATCCAATACCAAACATCCAAGATCAAATATCCAAAATCTAACATCCAAGATCAAACATCCACCATCCACCACAGTCAGAGCGCGAGGCATTTTTGTTGATTGATTGAAACTTTCAATTTTATTACGTTTTGCAAACGAACTCGCACCCTGACTTTCCGGTGGGTTCAACAACGCATCACCAGCCCGGTCATTTATGGCCGGGGAAAGGTTTTGGGAGGAAAATCGCCGCGGCGGGACAAAAATCAGCGATGTGAAAA
>CAYPSX010000088.1:0-14622 GCA_964413185.1 uncultured Bacteroidales bacterium | reverse complement strand
AAGCCTTGAACTCGAACATTATGAACCAGACACTGACTTTATGGACAGGCTCTATTTAAACGCTGCAACCCCGCAAACCAAAAATAAAAATCGCACTTCATGCAAAAAGGAAAAGCATCTACACCACATATAGGCATTTATGGGCGAAGAAATAACGGAAAAAGCTCATTAATTAATGAATTGGCCGGACAGGATATTGCCATTGTCTCCGATCATGCAGGCACAACAACCGATCCGGTAAAAAAATCGTTTGAAATAACCGGTTTTGGCCCTGTTGTATTAATCGATACAGCCGGAATTGACGATGAAGGTGAGCTGGGAAATAAACGCATAGCCAAATCAAAAGCGTCTATAAAAACCATAGACCTGGGAATATTAGTCATCACAAAAAATGAATTTGGCTCTTTTGAAGAAGATATTATAAAAGCTTTTGCCGACACATCAACACCATTTTTTATCATTCACAATAAATCAGATTTGGCGCCACTTTCCGAAGAACTTTCGTTAGAATTGCAGGAAAAATACAATTGCCGGATACTATCGCACAGCACAATAGAAAACGGGAACGCCGAAACTATCATCGACACCATAAAACGCACCATTCCGGAGTCGGCCTTCACCACGCCAACGCTGGTGGGCGATTTGATTTCGTATGGCGACATTGTACTTTTAATTACGCCCATCGACATTGAAGCGCCCGAGGGGCGGTTAATTTTACCGCAAGTGCAGGCTATTCGCGATATTTTAGATAACGATGCGGTTTGCATTGTACTCAAAGAGCGTGAAGTTGATGCTTTCCTCAAAAAAACCGGCATCAAACCTGCGCTGGCCATTACAGATAGCCAGATTTTTACGAAAGCCGATGCATCTATTCCGCGCGACATTCCATTGACGAGTTTCAGCATAATTTTAGCACGTTTCAAAGGCGACTTTGAAAACTATTTGCAGGGAACGCCCAAAATCAGCGATCTTAAAGAAAACGACCGGGTTCTGCTGTTGGAATCGTGTACGCACCATGTAGCATGCGACGATATTGGTCGTGTAAAAATTCCACGCTGGATTTCTGCGTTTACCGGCAAAAAGCACAATTTCGATGTAGTAGCAGGTCTTAACGAACTCCCCCGCCCCATAACCGACTACGCACTGGTTGTGCAGTGTGGCGGCTGCATGATTACGCGGAAACAACTCATCAACCGCATCAAACCGGCTATTGATGCTGGAATTCCTGTTACAAATTATGGAATGGCCATTGCCTATGTTCAAGGCATTTTTCAGCGTGCAGTAGCTCCATTTACAAAATCTGCAGCATCTTCAGCTGATTACTTATAAGAGATTATATATCAGCAATTTTGACTACAAAAAAGTCGCAATTTTTTTCCGCTTCAGGTAAATATCAACAAAAAAATCATACGATTGTGTGATTTTTTTTGTTTTTATGTTACTCACTATGTAAAAAAAGAAAACAAAATGACCGCTAAGAAAGAAGCTTTTATCGAAATATTTGAAAACCATATAGGGATAATTCTGAAAATAGCTAAAGCATATACAGATATATCGCAAGACACCGAAGATTTGGTGAACGATATTGCTTTTGAAATGTGGAAATCGTATGAAAAATTTCGCAGCGAATCAAAGGTTTCAACCTGGATATACCGGGTAGCATTGAACACGGCAATGAACTACAACAGAAAAAGAAAGAAAGATGGCATTTTCCATAACAACAACTTAACGAACAGCTTGTCTTCGCAAGTATATACTTATCAAGAGGAGAACAATACAGAAGTGCGGGAAGTACTTTACGATTGTATAAACCAACTCTCTGAAATAAACAAAGCAATAATACTACTTTATCTTGAAGATAAGTCATATAGCGAAATTGCAACAATCACAGGAATATCTATGTCCAACGTTGGCACGAGAATGACCCGTATAAAAAAACAAATCAAAGAGTTAGCAAACTAAAAACATATAATTATGGAACTTACAGAACTCAAAAACATGTGGCAACAATACGACAATAAATTATCAGAAAACTTACGTATCAACAAAGAAATTCTTCGCCAAACCCTCACACAAGCACCGCAGCGCAGGTTGAACCGCGAAAAGTTATATGCGGCGTTCAACCTGATCATGCCCATAATCATTATAAGCCTCATCTTAATTCCAAACATCACGCCCAGAAACACCATTGACTTTTATTTAGGACTGGGTGCTTTTGGCATACCGTTTATCCTGACGTATGTTTGGTCTGCTCAATATTTTCTACTCATTAACAAAATTGATTTCAGCAATCAGGTTACTACCATCAAAAAACAGATTAAATTGTTGGAAAAACACAAAACAAAAATCACTAAATTAGGCTTCTTGCTCATGCCACTTGCCATTACAGGTATTTTCCTACTGGGAAATATCGATCTTTTCTCACGAAATGCGCTTATTCCTTTGGGACTAATTTTGCTCGTTATGATTATTTCAGGGATATACTCTTTTAAAATAGCACTTTATGAGCGTTTCAAAAAACTTAACAGGGAAATACGGGAAATTGAAAAGCTAAAGACAGATTAATGTCATAGAAAAGATGAACCAGGCCATCATAAAAATTTTGACACACAACCTATTCCGAACTTGTTCGGGAAGCAATGATTATTTTTTATCATACGGTTTCAACAGGAATTTTAACCATAAATTCGGTTCCTTTCCCGGGCTCTGATTGGAATTCGATGTCGCCGTTCAATTTTTCTACATAAGCTTTTACAATAAACAAACCAATTCCGTTGCCTCCAAAATTTCGTGTGTAACCTGTTTCAGTTTGCCTGAATGATTCAAAAATATACGACCGGGCGTTTTCGTCTATTCCTATGCCGGTATCCTGCACTGTAAAATATATCATATTGTTTTTGCAAGCATATTGTACCGATATTCGGCCTGCATCGGTGAATTTTAACGCGTTATCTAGCAAATGTTTTAGAATGCGTTGCATTTTATGCCTGTCGGATTTTACTTCCAGACTGCCACGGCCATTCTCGCTCATCACATTAAGCAACAATCCTTTTTGTTCAACCCTCAGTTTAAAAGCTTTTACAACTTCTTTCACAACTTCGTTCAAACAAAATGTAGAATGATTTACCGATAAGGTTTTACTCTGAATATGCGAAACCTCAATGGTATCAGTCACGACATCCAAAAGCTGCGAGCTGCTTTCTTTTATGATACGTGCATATTTTTCTCGTTTCTCAACTTTAAAAGTCGGCATAACGAGCAACTCCACAAAACCAAGAATACCATTGAGCGGAGTGCGAAATTCATGAGAGATATTATTTATGAATGCGGTTTTTAGCCTGTTGCTCTCTTCTGCCTTTTCTTTTGCGGCAAGTAGCTGATCTTGTGTCCTCTTTAAATCTGTCACATCCATAACCGTTGAAACCATGGTGTTTTGTTCCGGCAGGGGTATATTAACCGCATTTACAATTCGCTGGCTGCCATTCTTTTGTGTAACCACAATATTTTCCCAATGCATATTTGTAGGATCGCCGGAAGCAATATCCTGATTGATTTTTCTCATTATTTCTTCCCGGTACTCTGCATCCGGGTAAACACATTCAAAAAAGGTTGAAATATCTTTAAGTTCCTCTCGCGGCCAGCCATATATCTCAACAAACCGTTCGTTCATATACGTTGCTTCGCCACCATCGAAGCTATTCATAGCAAGCCCAATGGGTAAGTTATCAAGTACGGTTTCAATAAAAGATTTCTTTTCCTTAATTTCTTTCAAATATTGTTGCTGATGCGTAATATCGCGGGCAAAAACCATGGCTCCGTCTTTATTCTCATACCTGATGGGAACGCCGGAAACCTCAACCTCAACAGGGCTTCTATCTGCGCGAAATGCTGTTTTCTTTTCAAAAGGCTGCGAAATTTTTTTATTGTTTAGATTCTGTATCCGGTTTACTATTGCGTCATGGTCATCGGGATGAAAGCTATCCAGAACAGATGCTCCAATTAATTCCTGCGCATTGTTTATGCCAAACAGCTTTACTGCCTGTTTATTGAGGTATGCAAATTTATGATCGACCTGAATAAATATTGCATCCGGAGCATTATCAAATAAAAGTTCAAAATGTGCTTTACTTTTCTCGGCAAGTTCTTTTGCCTCCAGTAAGCTTTCATTTTGAGCCTTATACTCTTCATAAAGCGAATAATACTCTTCATTAGATTTTTTCAGGTCAGCTTGTAATGCTTCTAATTTCTCATTATGATGAATCAATTGTTCTTCGGATTTTCGCAATATTTTTAAATGCTGTTTAACAAACAGGAAAAGTAATAGACCAGTGACCAATACATAAAAAATTCCTTTGAACGATTGAAAGGTAGAGAGCATGGCGCTGCTATATGCCAGATATTCGAGCAGTTTGTCTGAAAAAACAATCCATAAAATCCCGATGAGCAGGTATAGCAGGGTTATTTTATATTCAAATTTGATTTTCATTTAGCACGGAAAGGTTCAGATAAACCTTAAACAATATTTCTCATATAAAGTTCAACCATAATTTTCAGCAATATATGAAATCTTTACTTTATTAACAATCAAAAAAAGAGCCACCCCAAAATCGGGATGACTCCTCCACTAAAACAAATCTTTCCATTATTCGCTAAAATCGGGAATTCGACCTGGTGTCCAGGGTGCGCCTATTTCATTGAGTTTTTGCTCAAGAGCAGGTATTTTTTCCCTGACAATTTTCTCCAGTTGCGCCGGTATGGGCGGGAATACCTCTTTCATAATTTTATATTGTTCACGTGCGGTTCCGGTTACCCCGGTTGTGGCACGATAGTGTATCCACATCAGATTATTCATGCGCCTGAGAATGGGGATTTCTGCAGGAGGAATTTCTTCCCAACTGGCCTTTGCATCTACGCCATGCAGTTTAAATCTAATTTGCTCCAACTCTTTGGCCAGGCTTCGAGCCTCATCAGCCAGTGCCTGGTCTGCTTTTGGAGCAGCATAAATGGCCTGTTGCATGGTTGCCACTTTTTTAATCAACTCTTTGTTGAGGTAATCGGCACCACGAACAGCACCATACATTTCCATTACTTTATCCATAAAAGTCATAAGCTCGCCACGATCCTGTGCAGGAAGAGTTGTATTCTGCAGTGGCGTTACTTTAAATGATTGCGGCCCGGCCAGTGGTTTTTCTTCTCCATTGTCCCAGAGAGAAAGCCCTACGGTATATTTACCGGGAGCAGCCATAATTCCGGAATTTCCGGTTTTTGTCGGATTAAATTTATCTTTTTCCGAGAGGGGATATTTTGCTGTATAATTCAAGTCCCAATGCACGCGATTCACGCCTGAGGTGGGCTTTTTGTTGATGCGACGAACAATTTCTCCATTTTCATTCTTTATGGTGAAAATAAGATGGGCTTGTTCTTCCAATGCTTCTATCTCAAGTTCACGCCATGTTGGTTGAGGAATACGTTCTCCTTTTTCAAATAATTTTTTCTCTTTTTTCCGGCGTTCCTGACGTTTAGTTTTGGGAGCATCTTTTAAATAATATGTAAAAACAGCTCCGTACTCAGGATTTTTTGCATAATAGTATGATGAACCCTGATTATATCTGCCGCGCGTCTGCACATACTGCAAAGCGTCTGGTACTTCAAATAAAAACGCATCTGTTCTGAGCAGCTCTTCGTTGATAGTGCGTAAAGGCGAATAATCATCAATGATGTAAAACCCACGACCAAATGTTGCTATCACCAGATCATTTTCTCGTTTTTGAATAGTCATATCCATAACGGCTATTGTTGGCAATCCTTTACTCAGCTTATTCCATTTTTCACCGCCATCGAGACTAAAAAAGGCCGAAAATTCGGTTCCTGCAAAGAGCAGGTCTTTCTTTTTGTGGTCCTGAACAATAGTATGTACATGGCCATTTCCCGGCAAGCCTTGTGTAATCATTTTCCAGGATTTTCCTTTGTTCTCACTGCGTAAGATATAGGGTTTAAAATCGTCTCGTTTGTGGTTGTTTAATGTTGCATACACCACATTTGCATCAAAGCGGTCTGGAAAAATATCGCTTACGTAAGTATATTCGGGCACACCCGGAAATTCTGATATTTTCGTCCAGTTTTCGCCGCCATCTTCTGTAACCTGAATAAGGCCATCATCGGTTCCGGCATACAGCAAACCTTTTTGCACCGGCGATTCGCAGAGCGAAACAATGGTTCCGAATTGCGAAGTAGAAACATCTTTGGCCACCGCTTCGGCACTCCAGTATTTTCCCATTACTTTCCAACGGTTCCGGTCTATTTGTGCTGTAAGGTCGTCGCTAATTACTTTCCAACTATTTCCGCGGTCGGTTGATTTGAACACTTTATTGGCTGCACAATACAGTGTTTTATGATCGTGCGGACTCAGGAAAAGCGGTGTGTTCCAGTTCCATTTATAGGCTTTTTCATTTTTTCCTTCAAGTGGTTTTATTTTAACGGTTTCACCGGATTTTTTATCGTAACGGTACATATTTCCGTACTGGTATTCAGTATATACAATATTCGGGTCAGTTGGATCGATGGCGGCAAAAAAGCCATCGCCGCCCATTGTAACAAACCAATCATCATTGTTTATTCCTTTGTGACTTGTTGTTTGTGAAGGCCCACCCATAGAATTATTGTCCTGAGTTCCTCCATATACATTATAAAACGGGTATTCATTATCGACAGCCACACGATAGAATTGTGTAACAGGCAGGTTGGCTTTAAAATGAAAATGTTTTCCGCCATCGTAAGTTTCATAAATTCCGCCATCGCCACCAATAATAAAATGCTGATTGTCATTTGGGTTGATCCACAAAGCGTGATCGTCTACATGACGATTTTTAGTTGAGAGTCGTTCCCAGGTTTTTCCGCCATCTAATGTGTAATGAGTAAAAGTTTCTACGCTAAATACTTTATCTACATCAACAGGGTCACAAAATATTTCATTGTAATATTGTCCGCTGGAACTATGGTCGCTCATGCGCTGCCAGCTTTCGCCACGATTTGTAGAACGGTAAAAACCGCTTTTGCCTTTGGCTGCCTGCACAATCAGGTAAACCACATCTCTGTCTACCGGTGAAACGGCAATGCCCATACCTCCGATGTGTACTTTTGGCAATCCTTTCATAATTTTGCGCCAATTTTCGCCGCCATCAGTCGATTTATAAACTACAGACTCCGGGCCACCGCCAATTTTTGTGTAATGGGTTCTTCTGCGCTGCTCCGAAGTGGCATACATAGTTTTCGGATCAACAGGATCCATTATTACATTATTGATTCCGGTATTTTCCGATATGTCAATCACTTTTTTCCAGTTCTCGCCTCCATCAGTAGTTTTGTAAAGGCCGCGTTCGCCACCGGAACCCCATGCGGAGCCTTCTGCTGCAACAAAAACAACATCTGAATTGCGAGGATCAATAACAATGCCTCCAATCTGGCGACTCTCTTTTAAGCCCATATTTTTGAATGATTTCCCGCCATCTACTGATTTATAAACACCATCGCCGTAGCCCAGGGCTCGTTGGTGATTGTTTTCTCCTGTTCCAATCCAAACGACATTATGGTTATTGGGATCCATTGTAACGCAACCAATAGAATAAGCTCCATAATTATCAAAAACAGGTTTAAATGTAACGCCATGATTGGTTGTTTTCCAAACATTGCCTGACGCAACAGCCACATAATATTCCGAGAAATCTTTGGGATTAACGGCGAAATCGGCAATTCGGCCACTAGCCCATGCCGGACCAAGGCTCCGCCATTTCATGGCATTAAGTTTTTTGCTCAAGGTATCTTTTTGCTCTTCGTTGTCCTTTTTCTTTTTTGCCATTGATATTTGAGGTGAAAAAGCTATTAAAACCCCAAGAATCAGTCCTGTAAGAAACGTTTTATTTTTCATAATTGCCACTTTTTAGATGTATTGAAAGCTAATGTAATGAGAATCGTTTCTTAATGAAAAAAAAATAGAAAAACGTACGGTTTTGAGACACAACATACTAAAAAACGCATTTGATTTTCATTACAAAAAAAGGCCACCCAAACGGGCAGCCTTCTTATACATATTATAATCGTTCAGAAAATTAAATAACTCCCTGGTCGAGCATAGCATCGGCAACTTTAATGAAACCGGCAACATTTGCACCTTTAACATAGTTGCAGAAATCGCCACTTGTTCCGTATTTACGACATGCATCATGGATACTTTCCATAATAGTATGAAGCTTTGCGTCTACTTCTTCACTGCTCCAGCTAAGTTTCATTGAGTTTTGGCTCATTTCAAGTCCTGAAACAGCTACACCACCTGCGTTTGCAGCTTTTCCGGGTCCGAAAAGGATTTTATTTTCGAGGAAATGCTCAATGGCTTCAGGAGTTGATGGCATGTTTGCACCTTCAGAAACACAGATAACACCATTACTAACAAGTGCTTTGGCGTCATCGAGGTTCAATTCGTTCTGAATTGCGCAAGGAAGTGCGATATCAACTTTTTGTTCCCATGGGCGTTTGCCTGCAAAGAATTTTGCATTGGGGAACTCTTCTGCATACGGAGCAACAACATCGTTGTTTGAAGCGCGAAGCTCAAGCATGTAGTTAAATTTCTCTTCTGTGTTTATTCCATCCGGATCGTAAATATATCCGTCGGGACCAGAAATTGTAACAACTTTGGCACCTAACTCTGAAGCTTTTTGTGTTGCTCCCCAGGATACATTACCGAAACCGGAAACAGCCACGGTTTTACCTTCAAAAGTTTGGCCTTTGGTTTTCAGCATTTCGTTTGCAAAATAAACATTACCAAAACCAGTAGCTTCCGGGCGAATAAGTGACCCACCCCAGTTGCGGCCTTTTCCGGTAAATACACCTGTGTATTCGTTACGCAATTTTTTGTACATACCAAACATGTAACCAATTTCGCGACCACCTACACCAATATCACCGGCTGGCACGTCTGTTTCTGGTCCAATATGGCGGAAAAGTTCGGTCATAAATGACTGGCAGAAACGCATAATTTCGCCGTCTGATTTTCCTTTTGGGTTGAAATCAGAACCACCTTTTCCACCGCCGATAGGAAGTGTGGTAAGTGAGTTCTTGAAAATTTGTTCGAAACCGAGGAATTTTAGTCCGCCTAAAGTTACACTAGGGTGGAAACGCAAGCCTCCTTTGTAAGGTCCGATAGCGCTATTGAACTCGATACGGTAACCACGGTTCACCTGAACCTGTCCACTATCGTCTGTCCATGATACACGGAACATGATAACGCGCTCCGGCTCGAGCAAACGATCAACAATTTTTTGATCACTGTACTTAGGATTTTCGTCTACAAAATCCTTAATACTTTCAAGCACCTCTTCGGCTGCTTGCAAAAATTCAGGTTGACCCGGGTTTTTTGCCTCAAGATCAGCCATTACTTTTTGTAAATCCATATTTTTTCTTTTTGAAGAACATTAATCAATGAAACGACAACTATTTTTATTGTCGCTTACAAAGTAATGTTTTTCATTTATCATTTCCAATGAAAACTTAACAGAAAATTTACTTTTCGCAATTGTTTTTCAACATAATTATTTCGGGAACTGCAAAGCTGATAAATGTCATGGTTTCAGTACAATGCCCTTGTTTCGTTTTGCTTCGATTTTCACAACAGCCGGTTGGTTAAATTGAACATGTCGCAAATAATCTGTTTCGAATACGGCTTTTTGTTTATCGAGAAACTCCAAATCATAAACGCCATCATTCATATACGGATTAATAGTGAAATAGCCAATCCTGAATGAAGTTAAATTCTGGAAGAAATGAGTTCCCTGGCTGGGATCAATTCTATAGTTGGGCAGTCCGGCCTCAACAATAAGGCGTGCCTGCGATATCTGGCTCCATTTTATGGGTATGCCCAACCACGGATCGCTTGAACCCCAGCGTCCCGGGCCAACAAGTATGTAATTTTTACTTTCTTCCCTGAATTGGCGGTTAAGTTCATCAATTTCCTCTGCTATTTCTTTAGTTTTATCCGGGCTAAAGCTGTCGGGTTTTACATATACAAAGTCATATAAATCCTTTATTACGCCATTCCCCAAAGCTTTCTCCGATACGAGCAGGCATTCATTCTCATCAACTTCTCCAAGGTCAAAGTTCAAGGTATCGGTATCTTCCACTATTGGACGAATCTGAAGAAAACTAAAAATATCAGGGGCATCTTTTTCAGTATCCAGGTTAACGGCAAACTCTATCTCTACCGGGTGGTTCATTTCCCGTTGACCCACTTCCATTAAGGTATTTAAAATATCGGCCAGTGGAAAAGAATTGAATTTTAGAATGCCGGAAAATGTAATCAGACGTTTCCCTTTTCCATAAGAACCATCACGTACAACACCGTCCTGAAAGTCATAAACAGAGCATATTTTATTAATGGCCCCGTCCTTATCAGCTTCTTTCACACTGAACTCTTTCATATTTATGCCATCATCTGTAGAATCTACATAATCCTCGGGATTCATACTGAGTGCATAAAATTTCTTTTGTGTTTCAGTAAGTGCCATTTGTGGGTTTGATAACTGTAAAACTTTTTTGGGATACCTGGGTGAAAAACGAAGGGTTTTACCCCCTTCGACAATAATTTTTCCCAGTCCTAAGCCAATTGATGCTATTCCATCTTCTGCTTTTTCCGGTTCAATCGGGTAAAAATTAACTGACCGGGCAACACCGGAAATGGTGGGATAAAACCTGTCGCCATATTGCGAGCCTGTCACTTCTTGTAAAATAATGCCCATTTTTTCTTCGTCGATGACATTTTTCGTGGCTTCCATGTATGCTTTACTGCTCCTGAAGAAAACAGATGCATAAACGCTTTTAATAGCGCGGAACAACATTTCCAACATCTGCTCATCCTCATTTATATAAGGAATCATGTAGGTCGAATAAATTCCCGCAAACGGCTGATAATGGCTATCTTCCAAAAGACTCGACGAACGCACGGCAAGCGGGGTAGATGTTTTTGACAATAAAGCTATGAGTTTATGCTTCACATGTTCCGGCAAACGGCCGTTCAAAAAGTGCCTCAATATTACCTCATCGTCGAGGTCGAGCAAAGCAATTTCATATAAATTGTTTTTATACATAAATTCATCGAAAATATCTGTACAAAGCACAATGGTTCTGGGAATTGAGATAATGATATTTTCGTATTTATAAAATATCTTGTGTTTTTTAATAATACTGTCAACAAATGCCAAACCACGTGCTTTACCGCCAATAGAACCTTCGCCGATTCGTGAAAAAATAGAATACTCGTCAAAGCCATCGCCTTCGAATTTTGAAATAACACCGCGCCCCCGATTAATTCGATATCTGGAGATTTCTTTGAGCACATACTCCCGGATTTCTTCCATGGTATTGAAATCGGAGGCTGATGCCTGGGAAAAAATATTAGCGAGCGAAAACAACGACCTGGCTTTCAGCCATTTTGAAAAATCATGTCTTTTACTATGAAAACGCAGGCTTTCAACGGGAACTTTTTTTATAGCATCCTGAAAAGAGACCAAATTATGGGCACGTGTCACTTCTTCGCCCGATTGCGGATTACGGAAGATAAAAGAACCAAAAGCAAAGTTTTTAATTACATAATCGCGAAGCTCAAGTGAAAGTCTATTCGAATTTTTATCAAGAAATCCTACATCTAATCTATCGGCAATTGTTCTATTTTGTGGTCTTGAGGATTGCAGCAGAATTGGCAAATATGCATTATCGGCTTTAATAAACTCACTAAGCTTAAACCCTGCATGCGGATCTTTCATGTTATCTTTTGCATAGCGGATATCAGAAATAACCCCCAGCATGTTTTTCCGATATTTTTTATAATAAGTTATTGCTTCTTCATAGGAAGTTGCCAGTAAAATTTTAGGTCGCCCCCGTTTCCTGAGCATACGCAAATGCTCATTAAGGCCTTCCTTCATAAATTGCTCACTCTGATTGAAAATAATTTTATATAAGTTGGGGAGGTAGCTGGAATAAAACCGAATGGAGTCTTCTACCAATAGTACAACCTGAACGCCAATTTCATTAACATCCTTATCTACATTCATTCTATCCTCAATCAGCTTAACAATTGCCAGCAATAAATCAGCATTGCCCAGCCATGAAAACACATAATCAATTGAGCTTAAATCCTCATTCTGAAGCCGCATGCTCACTTCGCGGGAAAAATGCGTCAGCACTACGATCGGTATATCAGGATATTTGGTTTTTACCTGATTTGAAAGTTGAAATGCATCTGTTTCCCTAACACTCAACATTGAAATGACAAGGTCAATATTTCCTTCTTCAAGTATTTTAAACGCTTTTGATGCTGAATTTGCCTGAACAAAAACCGGAGGATATCGTAGATTAAGAGAAACGTATTCTTTAAAAATTTGCTCATCTATACGGCCGTCTTCTTCCAGCATATACGCGTCATAGTTACTACAAATAAGCAATACGCGATAAATGCGTTTTTCCATTAACGACTTGAATGCTGTTTCTTTTTCGAAATACTTTTTCGACTGTATAAACTCCTTATAAATAGATGTGAGCATAATCGAACTTTTACCATCTTTATTTCTATCCATCATTAAACAATAATTAAATCGTGAGTATTAATTCTCAGTTTTAAACACCTTAAGATATAAAGTTTTATTAAGAAACAGTAAATACATTCAGAAAATTTTGCCGTTTGGTATAGAATATGTATTATTGTACCATCATTCGTATTATTACTAATCATTCTTCTTACGAATCACCACAATTTTACATAAATCAAATTAATATCAGATGTACGACATTCTAGAACTGAACAAAAAACTTGTTTCAGAACTTAAAGAAATTGCGGCTGAGCTAAAAATCAAAAAAATTGAATCGCTTCGCAAACAGGATTTAATCTACAAAATACTTGATCAGCAGGCAATTAAGGCTTCAGAAGAAAAGAAACCGGAAACAAGCTCCAAAGAACAAAAAACTACTAGCAGACGCCCTCGCGTAAGAAAAGTAGAGAAAGTTGCCGCCCGGCAAAACAAAGGAAAAGAGCCCCAGGCAGAAGAATCAGAAAAAAAAGATTCCGAACAAACAAAGGCTTCCAAAAAAGTAACGCAAATAAAAAAACAACCGGATCAACCCAATGCTCCCGTTACAGAAACGGAAGCAGCAGAAAAGGCTCAGAGGCCAATTCCAAAAACTGAAGCACCGACTGAGAAAAAAGCAGCTCCGGAAAAAACAGCAGACACTGCTGAAAAAGAACCCGCCAAACCAATAAAAAAACCACAAAAACCACAAAAACCGGAGAAGCCACAAAAACCGCAAAAGCCGGAAAAACCACAAAAACCGGAAAACAAACCACAGCATAAACAATCAGACCCGAATAAAGACCGTCACAAAAACCATAAAAGACCTGAGTTTGAGGGGATTGTTAATGCAGGAGGTGTATTAGATACGATGTCAGACGGGTATGGTTTCTTACGTTCATCTGATTACAACTATTTCAACAGCCCTGACGATATTTATGTAAGTCAATCCCAAATAAAACTGTTTGGCCTAAAAACAGGCGACACAGTCGAAGGAAGCATCAGGCCACCAAAAGAAGGCGAAAAATATTTCCCGCTAATTAAAGTGCATCAAATAAATGGCCGTGCCCCCGAAGAAGTCAGGGATCGTGTTCCATTTGATTTCCTCACACCATTATTTCCGTACGAGAAATTCAACTTAACAGGAAAACAAAGCAACATATCAACACGCATTGTAGATATGTTCGCTCCAATTGGTAAAGGTCAGCGTGGATTGATTGTAGCACAGCCAAAGACCGGTAAAACCGTATTACTAAAAGATATTGCAAACGCTATTGCTGCCAATCACCCGGAAGTTTATATGATCATACTCCTGATCGACGAACGACCCGAAGAAGTTACCGACATGGCACGGAGCGTAAATGCCGAAGTTATCTCCTCAACATTCGACGAACCGGCAGATCGCCATGTAAAAGTAGCAAATATTGTTCACGAAAAAGCAAAACGCATGGTAGAATGCGGGCACGATGTCGTAATTCTGCTCGATTCAATTACCCGCCTTGCCAGGGCATTTAATACTGTTTCACCTGCATCAGGGAAAGTACTTTCCGGTGGTGTTGATGCTAACGCACTCCACAAGCCAAAACAATTCTTTGGAGCAGCCAGGAAAATTGAGCACGGAGGTTCACTTACAATCCTTTCAACAGCCCTTACAGAAACAGGCTCAAAAATGGACGATGTAATTTTCGAAGAGTTTAAAGGAACCGGCAACATGGAGTTGCAACTCGACAGAAAACTATCGAACCGGCGCATATTCCCGTCAATTGACATTCCGGCATCGAGCACACGCAGAGAAGACCTGCTGATTGATAAAGATCTCATAAACCGTATTTGGGTACTGAGAGACTACCTTGCCGACATGAACAGTATTGAAGCAATGGATTTCATGCGCAACAGAATAAACAAAACACAAACAAATGAGGAATTCCTCTTGACAATGGATAGATAAAAAATATCCTTATAAATAGTGTCTGTCCATAATGTCCGATTTCTGCATTTCGACACGCTCAATGTATCA
>CAYPSX010000087.1:0-14679 GCA_964413185.1 uncultured Bacteroidales bacterium | reverse complement strand
GCGGGAAAAGCATAGTTTGCAGTTGTGTTGAACATCAGTGCGATGAAAAGTGCGGTGGTTAGTGTTTTTAAAGTTTTCATAGTTCTAAGGGTTAATTGGGTTTCTAAATTTGGGTTTCTGTACGTATGACGACCCAAAATTTTCTGTGTTGCATCTTCTGAAAAAAAACTTAGAACTTTTTTTAAATCTTTTGTGTAAGTATCTGTATATTAAGACTGTATGGTTTCAAAAATTCAGGCTCACGCCCAAAATAAATGTTGTAGTCGATGGATAAGCGCTATTGTCTGTTCCATAAACAGCTTCGGGGTTAATACCGCTGTAGTTTGTGAATATAATTGGATTTGCTACTGTAGTGTAAATGTAGACTGGTAATTGCTTTTGTATTTTCAAATTGTATCCGAGTGTAATGGTCTCTATTTTGAAAAATGATGCATCTTCTATATAGTGGTCTGAAAAATAGTTGTAATTATCAAAATTTGAACTGCCGGGAAGCTTGTTTTCCAAATATCCCATAGGGTTGTAAAACTGGTTGACATTCATTGTGGAGGCAATGTTGTTGTATACGTAATTTCCTTTACGCGCCAGTGCGGTTATTTTTAAATTTATTTTTTTATACGTTATATTTGTTTGTAAACCAACAGATATTGCCGGTGATGGATTTTCTGTAATTGCCCTGTCCTCTTCTGTTATAACGCCATCATTGTTTTGGTCTACAAATAAACCTTCAATGGGGTTTCCATTATCATCATATATTTGTTCATAAAGATAAAATGAGTTCACAGGATAATTGTTGCTGTTGATTTGAACCATACTTCCTATCCCTCCTGAAATGACGCCGGTTTGATAACCATAAAAACTATCATCGTGGATATTTTTAAGTATGCTTTCATTATGCGCTATAAACCCGCCCAGTTGCCATTCCATATCTTTTTTTGAGATGATGGATCCGCTTAAACTTACTTCATACCCTTTGTTTTCTACTTGGCCTTTGTTTGATAAAACATAATATAAGTCCGCTCCGTTCCAAAGTACTGTTGCTTGAATAAGACTATCTGTTTTTCGTTGGTAAATTTCGATTGAACCCGTAATTCGTTGATTTAAAAATCCAAAATCGAGTGCGAAGTTCCGGGATTTTGTAACCGGATAGGTTAGTTCATAGGAAGGATTAGCATCATTAAGATTAGCATGCATGCTATAAATCTGCTCGAAATTAAAAGCATTGTTCGAAAAAAAGAATGAGCTGGTTTCGCTGTAGGAAACTTTTGCGTGTAAATTGGAAAGAAAGGTAAGGTTGTTCATGAAGTTTTCTTTATGTATGCTCCACCCAATCCCGGCAGCAGGAAAAAGCCTTCCGCGGTTTTCCGGAGTTAAGAGCGATGTTTGTTCATGATTTCCAACTACATTGAGAAAGTATTTCTTTTTGAAATTGTATTTGAGCTGAAATGCAAGTGAGGTTGTATGACTGTTACTTGTGTACTCTTCTGTCATATATTGATTTGTCCAATCGTCAAATTCTTGCCTGAAATATATGTCATTAAATTCCTGCATGTTGCCAAACGCAGATAGCTCAAGCGTGGAATGAATGGTATTAAAGTGTTTTTTGTACGTCAGGCCAGACTTAATAATGCTGTTTTTTCTTGTTTGTTCGTATTTTACGTCGTTTCCTGATCCATTAAATCCGGCTGTTTCCTCCACCCTGAAAGAACCGTCTGCATTACTGGCATCACGGCTGTAGCTTAGGTTGATTGTTAGTTCGGGCAGGAAGTGAACATCGTAGGCTAAATTAAATGCAGTAAGCAAGCGGTTTACATTCCATAAATGTTTTGTTTGATCCAGAAGTGCAACAGGATTAGGCGGGGCTTGAGGGGTGAATGAGCCATCTGGTTGGGTTGTAGTGTGAAACCCGCCAAAATCATTGCCGGGCTCATATACCGGTTGTGTCGGATTCATTTTTAGCGCAGATATTGGAGCTGAAAATTCCGGCAGTTGATTATTGTGAAAACTCCCTTTCAAATTAATATTAAAACGCAAATGATTGTCGAAAAACCGAGGATTTAGATTTGCATTAATGCTGTTTCTTTCAACAGATGATGTGTTTATAATGTCTTTGTTGGATGTGTACCCATAACTAAACTGGTATGGGATATTTATTTTTTCCGGTTTCCCGTAAATACTTAAATGGTGGTTTGTATTGATCCTGTTTTCGTAAATTTGATCTTGCCAATCGGTATTTGCACTACCTAAATAATCAGTAGCTGCGTGTTCTGCACCATAGTGTTCCAGAATTTGATTACGAAATTCATTCGCACTATAAGGTTCATAACGATCCTTTATAGTAGTGAGTGAAACGTCACCATTATAGCTAATTTCTATTTTTTTAGATGCTTGTCTTTTTGTGTTGATCACTACGACTCCGTTTGCTGCCCGTGCTCCGAATTTAGTTAACTCAGGGCCATCTTTAATAAATCTAATACTGGTAATATCTTTGGGGTTGATGAAATTTAGCGGGTTCCGCATTCCCCAAACATCCCTGGAGTCGAGCATAACTCCATCTACTACAAATAAGATTTTGTTTGAACTGAAAAAATAATCTCCATAGTTTGAGTATGAGGTAGCGCCTCTGAATTGCATCCCGGACTGCATTCCTTTTATTCCGTTTTCAGTACTCATAACAAGGCCGGGTATCATGCCCTTTAGCAGTTGATCAGGCGAAATCACAACATTTTTGCGAAAATCTGTTTGCCCGAGGTATACCGTTGAACCTGTTTTTGATTGGTCAATTGAATCAGTGGCCATTTTTAGCGTGTCATTTTCCGCGTTTTTATGCTGCTGACCTGTATTAATTGCATTCGATGAAAGAGTAAGGATCAAAAGAATTGAAACTGTTGAAATGATTTTGGAGAAATTCATAAACAATGTTTTGAGCTTTTAAAGCTACAAATATAGTTGAATAAAATGCACAAAAAAAAGCCGGCACTGTGCCGGCTCTGCCTATGAAAAAAAACTACTTCTGATCTTATCTGGTTTTAAAGTCAAAGTTTACTTTTATCCGGTATGTTTTACCGAAAAGGTCGGTGTTTTCGACAGAAATCATTTCCATTTGTTTTTTGATGTATTTGGCAAATTCTTTTTTACCCTGCACATCTTTCACTTCAATCCAGCCTTGCTCATCTACGTGGAAGGTTGTCCATACATAAGCAGATTCGCTTCGGTCGGCCAGTTCTTTGGGGAAATGTACCAGTTGCTCAATGGCCTGGTAAAGTTCATCATCGGAGTTTGCTGTGGCTGCAATTGCGGGAAAAGCATAGTTTGCAGTTGTGTTGAACATCAGTGCGATGAAAAGTGCGGTGGTTAGTGTTTTTAAAGTTTTCATAGTTCTAAGGGTTAATTGGGTTTCTAAATTTGGGTTTCTGTACGTATGACGACCCAAAATTTTCTGTGTTGCATCTTCTGAAAAAAAACTTAGAACTTTTTTTAAATCTTTTGTGTAAGTATCTGTATATTAAGACTGTATGGTTTCAAAAATTCAGGCTCACGCCCAAAATAAATGTTGTAGTCGATGGATAAGCGCTATTGTCTGTTCCATAAACAGCTTCGGGGTTAATACCGCTGTAGTTTGTGAATATAATTGGATTTGCTACTGTAGTGTAAATGTAGACTGGTAATTGCTTTTGTATTTTCAAATTGTATCCGAGTGTAATGGTCTCTATTTTGAAAAATGATGCATCTTCTATATAGTGGTCTGAAAAATAGTTGTAATTATCAAAATTTGAACTGCCGGGAAGCTTGTTTTCCAAATATCCCATAGGGTTGTAAAACTGGTTGACATTCATTGTGGAGGCAATGTTGTTGTATACGTAATTTCCTTTACGCGCCAGTGCGGTTATTTTTAAATTTATTTTTTTATACGTTATATTTGTTTGTAAACCAACAGATATTGCCGGTGATGGATTTTCTGTAATTGCCCTGTCCTCTTCTGTTATAACGCCATCATTGTTTTGGTCTACAAATAAACCTTCAATGGGGTTTCCATTATCATCATATATTTGTTCATAAAGATAAAATGAGTTCACAGGATAATTGTTGCTGTTGATTTGAACCATACTTCCTATCCCTCCTGAAATGACGCCGGTTTGATAACCATAAAAACTATCATCGTGGATATTTTTAAGTATGCTTTCATTATGCGCTATAAACCCGCCCAGTTGCCATTCCATATCTTTTTTTGAGATGATGGATCCGCTTAAACTTACTTCATACCCTTTGTTTTCTACTTGGCCTTTGTTTGATAAAACATAATATAAGTCCGCTCCGTTCCAAAGTACTGTTGCTTGAATAAGACTATCTGTTTTTCGTTGGTAAATTTCGATTGAACCCGTAATTCGTTGATTTAAAAATCCAAAATCGAGTGCGAAGTTCCGGGATTTTGTAACCGGATAGGTTAGTTCATAGGAAGGATTAGCATCATTAAGATTAGCATGCATGCTATAAATCTGCTCGAAATTAAAAGCATTGTTCGAAAAAAAGAATGAGCTGGTTTCGCTGTAGGAAACTTTTGCGTGTAAATTGGAAAGAAAGGTAAGGTTGTTCATGAAGTTTTCTTTATGTATGCTCCACCCAATCCCGGCAGCAGGAAAAAGCCTTCCGCGGTTTTCCGGAGTTAAGAGCGATGTTTGTTCATGATTTCCAACTACATTGAGAAAGTATTTCTTTTTGAAATTGTATTTGAGCTGAAATGCAAGTGAGGTTGTATGACTGTTACTTGTGTACTCTTCTGTCATATATTGATTTGTCCAATCGTCAAATTCTTGCCTGAAATATATGTCATTAAATTCCTGCATGTTGCCAAACGCAGATAGCTCAAGCGTGGAATGAATGGTATTAAAGTGTTTTTTGTACGTCAGGCCAGACTTAATAATGCTGTTTTTTCTTGTTTGTTCGTATTTTACGTCGTTTCCTGATCCATTAAATCCGGCTGTTTCCTCCACCCTGAAAGAACCGTCTGCATTACTGGCATCACGGCTGTAGCTTAGGTTGATTGTTAGTTCGGGCAGGAAGTGAACATCGTAGGCTAAATTAAATGCAGTAAGCAAGCGGTTTACATTCCATAAATGTTTTGTTTGATCCAGAAGTGCAACAGGATTAGGCGGGGCTTGAGGGGTGAATGAGCCATCTGGTTGGGTTGTAGTGTGAAACCCGCCAAAATCATTGCCGGGCTCATATACCGGTTGTGTCGGATTCATTTTTAGCGCAGATATTGGAGCTGAAAATTCCGGCAGTTGATTATTGTGAAAACTCCCTTTCAAATTAATATTAAAACGCAAATGATTGTCGAAAAACCGAGGATTTAGATTTGCATTAATGCTGTTTCTTTCAACAGATGATGTGTTTATAATGTCTTTGTTGGATGTGTACCCATAACTAAACTGGTATGGGATATTTATTTTTTCCGGTTTCCCGTAAATACTTAAATGGTGGTTTGTATTGATCCTGTTTTCGTAAATTTGATCTTGCCAATCGGTATTTGCACTACCTAAATAATCAGTAGCTGCGTGTTCTGCACCATAGTGTTCCAGAATTTGATTACGAAATTCATTCGCACTATAAGGTTCATAACGATCCTTTATAGTAGTGAGTGAAACGTCACCATTATAGCTAATTTCTATTTTTTTAGATGCTTGTCTTTTTGTGTTGATCACTACGACTCCGTTTGCTGCCCGTGCTCCGAATTTAGTTAACTCAGGGCCATCTTTAATAAATCTAATACTGGTAATATCTTTGGGGTTGATGAAATTTAGCGGGTTCCGCATTCCCCAAACATCCCTGGAGTCGAGCATAACTCCATCTACTACAAATAAGATTTTGTTTGAACTGAAAAAATAATCTCCATAGTTTGAGTATGAGGTAGCGCCTCTGAATTGCATCCCGGACTGCATTCCTTTTATTCCGTTTTCAGTACTCATAACAAGGCCGGGTATCATGCCCTTTAGCAGTTGATCAGGCGAAATCACAACATTTTTGCGAAAATCTGTTTGCCCGAGGTATACCGTTGAACCTGTTTTTGATTGGTCAATTGAATCAGTGGCCATTTTTAGCGTGTCATTTTCCGCGTTTTTATGCTGCTGACCTGTATTAATTGCATTCGATGAAAGAGTAAGGATCAAAAGAATTGAAACTGTTGAAATGATTTTGGAGAAATTCATAAACAATGTTTTGAGCTTTTAAAGCTACAAATATAGTTGAATAAAATGCACAAAAAAAAGCCGGCACTGTGCCGGCTCTGCCTATGAAAAAAAACTACTTCTGATCTTATCTGGTTTTAAAGTCAAAGTTTACTTTTATCCGGTATGTTTTACCGAAAAGGTCGGTGTTTTCGACAGAAATCATTTCCATTTGTTTTTTGATGTATTTGGCAAATTCTTTTTTGCCCTGCACATCTTTTACTTCAATCCAGCCTTGCTCATCTACGCGGAAAGTAGTCCAAATATAGGCAGATTCGCTGCGGTCGGCCAGTTCTTTGGGAAATTGTACCAGTTGCTCAATGGCCTGGTAAAGTTCGTGATCGGAGTTTGCTGTGGCTGCAATTGCGGGAAAAGCATAGTTTGCAGTTGTGTTGAACATCAGTGCGATGAAAAGTGCTGCGGTTAGTGTTTTTAAGTTTTTCATGGGTTTAAGTTTTAAGGGTTAATCTTTTGGGTTAATTGTGTTTTAATTTTGGGTTTCTGTACCTATGACGGCCATATTTTGAAAGTGTTACACGAAAAGATGAAAAAATTTGAAAATATATTGAGTGTCGTGCTTTAATGTCTTGATAGTTAAGGCTTAATGTGTTTTGTTTTTTTGTGATTTATTCGGATCAGTTAAAAAAGTTGTGGACTTTTTATAAATGGTATTTTTTTAAGAAAATAGAACACCGGTACTGAAAGATTACATTAATCGTGAGACCGAATCGTCTGTGCGTGCTACAGTGCTTTCTATCCGGAGTTTTATTATTCGTATTGGGTTTGCCATTATTAGTCCTTTCCTGGGCTGGTATACAGATCATTACGATTTAAAAGATGCGTTAATTATTGCCGGAGCTGTGTTTACGCTGGGTATGCTGATTTCTGTATGTTTGTATCGGAGAGAAAAACCGGCATTTTCAGTTCCCGGCAAAGAATGAGATTTTTGTTAATATATTTTTGACTCTTCGGTTTTAGTCAGGATATCGTTGAGTAATTCTTTCGAGAAATATCTTCCTGATTGCAAAAGCTTCTCAAATAGTGGTTTTAATTCCTTAAGCAGTCCGGATTGTTTAGCTTTTACAAGTACACCTAACGTACCAATACAATTAATTTTGAGAGATTCTGCTATTAATCGGGCTTTATTATCATCTATAAGCAAATAATCAGCTTGTAATTCTTCATATAAAACAGCAGATTCAGATTCTCCATAATCCATAATCACTGATAGGTGGTTTCTAGAGGTAATCTCTTTTACTTTTGGCTTCAGGTCGGTAAGAATCAAATTATCAAAATCAGGATTGTCATAGTTGTTTAACTCAATCCAAACTGCTTTTGCAATATAAAAATCGTCAAATATTTTTTCAATTAGGAATAAGCTTTTTATATGAATAAGTGAGATAATTGCCCCGGTATCTGCTATAACTATACTCATAATCTAGAGACTGCTTAATTTTTCCGTATCTGATAAAACTTGCTCTACACTTGGATTTGAAAATGGAATATTTTTTTTTGTAAGAGCTTTTTCAAACTCATATCGGGTTAGTCCGGATAATTGAATAGCTTTTCCAATTGTCAATTTACCTTCTTGAAAAAGCATTATAGCAATTCCAGTCTGAAAATAGTTTTTAAGTTCTTGCTCGTTTTCATTTAAAGCAATCATTACTTCGGGCGATATGTCTACTGGTATACTTATGTTTTTCATTTTTCCTTTTTTACAAATATACAGTGTTTTATCTAAAGTTTGATTAGTAATTCGGTAAACAACTAACTTTGTATTTGAATAAACGCTAGCTAATCTCTATGGTTACAATCATCGCTGTTTTTTTTAAGCAAAACTCCAATAAACAAAGGTTCTGCGCTTGTGTTTTTATTTGTTTCATCTAAAATAGTAAAATCAGTATCAACATGAACCCCTGTTTCAATTTGAATGATTTCGAATTGTTCAAATTTCGATTTTATTTCCGGAATGGTTAAAAACTTTGCATCTTTAAACGTTTCGCTGTTGGCTTTGTTTTTACCTAATGCCGATTCTGCGTTAAGACAACCTAAAATTAACCAGCCGCCCGGCACAAGCAATCGATACATTTCCTTAATTACGTTGTCCTGGTTTTCTACAAATTCCAGCATAGTAATGAATGCAATTACCGGATAACTTTCATCTTTAAAAGGCAGGTTTTCGGCGTCTGACAGCAAAAAATTAGCATCGATGTTCTTGCTTTTGGCGATGTTTAACATTTCTTCTGAAGCATCAATGCCCGTAATCTTATCAAAGCCCTGTTCTATGAAGAATTGAGTCCAGTGTCCGGTGCCACAACCCACATCGAGCATTGGTTTTTTGGGGATATACTGCAGGAAACCGGAAATTATTTTCTTTTCGATTTGATCAACCTTTTTTCCAAATGGTGTTTGATAGTATGTGTCGTAATCGTTTGCTATATATGCTTTTTGAAAAATATTCATAATATTCAAAAATTAGAATTTTAGTCTTGAATTGTAAGAACTATGTGCGAAGTTAAAAAATATGTGATGAATATTTATTGGATTTGATGTTCGTTTTGTAAATTTTTGTATTTTTGTAATTGTAAAACTATTGGATGACAAGTTTATACATGGATATGGTAATGTAAATAACCGCAGGTGTTTTGCCTGGGTTATCCCTCCGTTATAGCTGGTGTTTTCGTGCCGGCTGTATAATTATTATCTTTTTTCTAAAAAATGAATGACCCTAAGGGGCAGTTCAAATATTTGTGGATTTTTATTTTTTGCGGTTTTTAAATAGAACGCGGATTAAGCAGATTGATTAATTGGATTTTTGGTTGATGGCGGAAATGTGAACTTTTTGATCGGCAGTGCATTGTCCTAGGAATAAAACAGCCTATACTTTATTTTACCACATGTTTTGTGAAATATTGGGTGAAAAAAGTTTTATATTGATCCACAATTTTTTCAACTGATCCCCCTGTAGTAGTGGTCATAAACTAAAAATGAATTACCATGAGTAACGAAAATAGTTCTATACACGATTTTGATTTCGATTTAATTTGCGAATATTTCTCAAATATCGACCGGCAAGGGCCGGGGAGTAATGAAGCTACTTTAAAAGCATTGAGTTTTATCGACAATCTGCAAGAAAACTCCAAAATAATTGATATTGGCTGCGGAACAGGGGGACAGACCATGGTTTTGGCCCAAAATACCCCTGGAGAGATTACAGGAGTAGACTTGTTTCCGAAGTTTATCGATTTATTCAATAAAAATGCCGCTAAGTTTAACTTTCAGAGCAGAGTAAAGGGCGTTGTAGCTAATATGGAAGAGCTCCCTTTTGAGCAGGAAGAATTTGACTTAATTTGGTCAGAAGGTGCCATCTATAACATTGGCTTTGAGCGCGGTCTAAAGGAGTGGCGTCAATTTTTAAAACCCGGCGGATACCTTGTTGTTTCGGAAGCATCATGGTTCACAAACGACCGACCTGCCGAAATTGAAGAGTTTTGGAATGATGCGTACCCGGAAATGGACACAATTCCCCGCAAAGTTGAACAAATGCAAAATGCCGGTTATGTTCCCATAGCCACTTTTATTTTGCCGGAGAATTGCTGGACAGATAATTTCTATGTTCCGCAAGCTGCTATACAACAAGATTTTTTGTCGAAATACGAAGGCAATAAAACAGCATCGGCTTTCGTGGCAAACGAAAAGCATGAAGCACAACTTTATAAAAAGTATAAGCAATATTACGGATATGTTTTTTACATTGGAAAGAAGTTGTAGTTGACTTTTTACTTTGCGCTGCATATTGTCCATATTGATATTTTGAACTACATAGCCCGGAAAATTTCAGGTTTTTCGGGCTGTTTTTTTACTTTTTGCAATTTGTTTAAAAAAGAATTACCTTCATGTCGTTTTATACCTGGACAAATGGTGAAGCGAGTAATTATATATACTGTTGTTTTTCTATTCATGTCAACTCAACTATTGATATCTAAAACGATCAAAGTTGATAGTCTTGAAAACCAGCTGCGAGCCCATCCGGAGAATGATACCCTGAAAGTCATCCTTTTAAACAAAATCGCTTACCATAGCTATAAAAAAGACATTGATAAAACCTACAGATACGCCAGGGAGGCCTGCCAGATTTCAGATAGTTTGAATTATTTGAGTGGAAAAGCTGAAGCTCTAAAGATTCAGGGAATTTATTTTGATATCAGATCAGATTACCCAAAGGCTGTTGAATTCTATCAGAATGCATTAAATATCTTCGAGGAATTAAATGATAAAAAGGGGGTTTCTGCTTGTTATCATAATATTGGCGTTGTGTACAAGTTGATGGGGGATTACGAAAAAGCATTGCATTACTATGGGAAATCTTTAGCGATGGAGAAAGAACTGGGCAACACTACAGGTATTTCGATTTCTTATTACACCATGGCCAATATTTATGTAAAACAATCGAATTACAGTAAAGCGCTTGAGTTTTATAATAAGGCATTGCAACTCTTCAGGGAACTTGGTAATGAAGGAGAGGAAGCCGCATGCTTAAACAACATCGGAAATGTTTATGTAATACAAAATAAAACCAAAAAAGCTGAGGAGTTTTTTCGTCAATCGCTGGAAATAAGTCAAACAGCAGGAGAAAAGTTCGTTGTAGTACCTAATTATATTAGCCTTGGGAATTTATATTTTGACAGCGACAAACCCCAAAAAGCCTACAATTTTGGTACAAGAGCCTATGCTATGGCCAAACATCTTGGAGCTATTGAGTTGTTGAAAGAGAGTGCTGAACTGTTGGCCAAAAGCAGCAGTGCCCTGGGTAGATTTGAAGAGGCGTATCAACATTATGTTGTGTTCAAAACCATGAGCGATAGTTTATTGAATGAAGACCGCATTCGAAAAGTTACTGCACTGGAGTACCAATTCAGGTTTGAGCGCGAGAAGCATGCTATAATGATGGAGCAACAAAAAAAGGAAGCTATAAGCAGGGAAAAAGAAAAACGACAAAAAACTGTGCAAACCGGGTTGTTGATTGGAACGCTTCTTTTGCTGTTGTTTATTGGGATTATTTTATATGCATTTATGCAGAAGAGAAAGGCCAACCGGGTTTTAAAGAAACAAAAAAAAGAAATAGAAGAAAAAAATATAGCACTTGTAAAATTGAATGAGGAGATTAATATGCAGACCCGGTCATTGAAGCAATTGAATGCCACCAAGGACAAGTTTTTCTCCATTATTGCACACGATTTAAAAAGTCCGTTCAGTTCAGTGTTCGGATTGACAGAATCGTTGCTGGAAGATCATGTTTCTATGGATATTGCTCAACGACAATTGTTTATTGAGCGTTTATATGATAGCTCGAAACAAATTTATAGATTATTGGAAAATCTGCTGACATGGGCGCGAATACAACGCGAAGGTATGACTTTGAACAAAGAGCGTTTTAGTATTTGTGGTCTTATCAATGGAATAAAGACTTTATTGCAGGAGTCAATCAAAAGAAAGAATCTCACTTTGAAGATAAATAGCAGCGATGAATGCGAGATTGAAGCTGATAAAAATATGATAGAAACCGTAATTCGCAATCTTTTATCGAATGCTGTTAAATTTACCCCCAATGGAGGCGAAATTACCATCTCAACCGAAATCAGGAAAGCTCCAAAAAATAGCGGATTGCTTTTCACCATACACGATAATGGCGTAGGTATACCGCCGGAAGCTAAAGATAAGCTTTTTACATTAACTGAAAATGTGTCCACAACAGGTACTGAGCAGGAAGCCGGCTCAGGTTTGGGATTAATATTGTGCAAAGAGTTTATTGAAATGCACGGTGGTAAAATTTGGGCAGAAAGCGAGCCGGGGAAAGGCAGTACGTTTTATTTTACGATACCGGAATTGTAAGTGCCAGATAATAAACACTATGTTTAGTTCGGTATTTTACTTCGCAGAATATCGCGTTTAGAATTTATAATTTCACGCAAGGTGCTCAATTAATATTTTCACGCCAATTCCGATTAACACCAGCCCGCCAAGCATTTCCGCTTTTTGTCCGAGTTTTCCTTTTGCATTTTTACCGAGCAGCATTCCAATCATGGCAGCCAGAAAAGTTGTAAAGCCGATTATTATTATAGCGAGAACTATATTGATTTGGATAAGTCCTAACCCGATACCCACAACAAGCGCATCAATGCTTGTGGCGATGCCCAGCCAAACAAGCACAGGAAACAGGAGTGGGTTTACTTTTTTGTTTTCTTCCTCTTTGAAAGTATCGAGGATCATTTTCGAACCCAGTAAAAAAAGCAACCCAAAAGCTATCCAGTGATCGATATCGGCAACATATTTTTCCAGTTGCATGCCCCCAAACCAGCCCGGCAGCGGCATAAAAGCTTGAAAAAACGCTAAAACCACGGCTGCCCGAACGCCTTGCCAAAAAGTGATGTTGTTAATTGTTACACCGGTGGAAACAGAAACGGCGAATGTGTCGAAAGATAAACTAATGGCAATTAGTACAATCTCTAAAATTTGCATGCTGGTCGCGTTTTAAACTTTTCTAAGGGGTTTAGAATGGCGCGAAACTACAATAATTTTTGGGTTTTGTTTAGTTTTCTAATATGTTTTAAAAATCTATTTTCAATTGTCGTGGCAGGTTTTGATCTTCACTGTTAAAATTCGACATGGTAGCACCAAGAAGCCGTACGCCTTGTTCCTGAATTTCGTTATGCGGCAATAAATCGGGCAAAGTGCGGAAAGCATCTTTTTTTGTGTAAGGCTTACTTTGTGTGCGGCTTCGGGTTATTGTACGAAAGTCTGCGAAGCGAACCTTGAGTGTAATTGTTTTGCCTTGTTTGTTTTTTGCTTCTGCCCGGTTCCACATAATTTCAATTACATCGGTTAGTTTATTTTTCACTTCGTGCGTGTCATAAATGTCGGATTGGTAAGTTCGTTCTGCACCGATTGATTTAGGATCGCGCGATGTAATCACTGGACGTTCGTCTTTACCCCTGACCACATCGTAATAATATCGCCCGGCTTTTCCGAAATGACTAACCAGTTGCTGTTGTGAGAATTGCTTTAAATCTTTTCCTTTAAAAATATGCAGGCGGTGCATTTTTTCTTCTGTTTTTTTGCCTACGCCAAAGAACAGCCCAATGTCGAGTTTTTCCAAAAAACTTTCGGCATCTTCGGGTTTGACGAGGTAAAAGCCGTCGGGTTTATCCATGTCGGATGCAATTTTTGCCAGGAATTTATTGTATGATACTCCAGCTGAGGCGATTAAATTTTCACGTTTTTTAATTTCTGCCTTTATTTCCCTGGCAATGAGTGAAGCTGATGGCGGGCCTTTCAGCGGTTGAGTTACGTCGAGGTAGGCTTCATCTAATGAGAGCGGTTCTACCAAATCGGTATATTCATGAAAAATGCTTCTGATGTTTTCCGAAATTTCGCGGTACACGTTGAAACGGGTAGGTGCGATAATTACATGCGGGCATTTTTGTAATGCCTGTGCCATGGGCATAGCCGAATGAATGCCATATTTTCTTGCTTCATAACTGGCTGCTGCAACAACAGAGCGCGGAGAGTTGCCGCCCACAACTAGCGGTTTTCCCTTGTATTCGGGAAAATCGCGTTGCTCTACCGAGGCGTAAAAAGAATCCATGTCTATGTGGATAATTTTTCTCATTCTGCTCAAAAAAATATGAGGTTGCGGTGTGGTCTATTTGCCTGCTGTGCCGATTGTATGATTTTTTTCTTTTATCACAAAGGAATGAGGTATTTTTTATATTACCTTCTTAATTGTGTGTTTCCAACTTATACTGGCAACGTAAACTTAAAATTGCTGCCTTTTCCGATTTCGCTCTCTGCCCAAATTTTTCCGCCGTGTTTTTCGATAAATTCTTTGCAAAGCAATAAGCCGAAGCCGGTTCCGCGCTCTCCGTTGGTTCCGGGTTTAGATTTTATTCTGTCTATTTTAAACAATGAATTGAGTGTTGGTTCGTTGAGACCGATACCGGTATCAGAAATTTTAATCTCAACAAATTTTTTGTTTTTGTTTCCCGAAATATTAATCTTACCACCTTCGGGTGTGAATTTTATGGCATTGTTTAACAGGTTGCGAATTACTGTTTTTATCATTTCACGGTCGGCATCGGCTTCAATATCTTCATCCACGTTTAATTTTATGGTTATTTGCTTGGCTTTTGCCAATTCGTTCATGAGTTTATATGATTCGTAAATCATTAAATGTAAATTGGTTGTTTGTGGGTTAAACGGAATTTCGTTTTGCTGACTTCTTGACCATTCAAGCAGATTAGTTAGAAGATTAAATGTCTGTTTTGAGCTTTTATTTATTGCTTCTACGTATTCTTTGATTTGTTCTGTGTTGTATTTATCATAATTTCCTATGAGCAAATCAGTTAAACTCACTACTGCGCTAAAAGGACTTTGCAAATCGTGCCCTAAAATGGAAATA
>CAYPSX010000086.1:0-14755 GCA_964413185.1 uncultured Bacteroidales bacterium | reverse complement strand
ATGGTTGTTTATTAAAAACCACAAAAGGTTTTAATTCTCTCTAAAATACATAAATAAGCATTATCCTATATCAGAATTAATATTTTGGTATAGGATAATGTTTTTTTGTGAAGGGTTGAATGTACTAAAAAACATTTTTTCGATAGTAGCAACCGGAAGTGATGCTGTAAAAGCCTCAACCTCAAAAAACCTTTACGCCACTCTCAATCGTCTTGCATCAATGCTTGAGAGCTTATTTTTGGCATATTTCAGCGTAATGCGAATTTTATCTTTTTGTTTTGTAGGTGCTTCATACATGGCGTCCATCATAATGTGCTCGCAAATAGAACGTAATCCGCGGGCTCCCAACTTGAATTCTATGGCTTTATCTACCACAAAATCAAGTACTGTATTATCAAAAGACAGTTCAATACCATCCATTTTAAACAGTTTTTTGTACTGCTTCATGATGGAGTTTTTGGGTTCGGTAAGGATCCTTTTCAATGTTTCGCGATCCAACGGATTCAGATAAGTCAGCACGGGCAAACGGCCAATAATTTCCGGTATTAGCCCGAAACTTTTCAAATCCTGCGGTGCAATATATTGTAAAAGGTTATCGCGGTCTATGTGGCTTGCTTCTTTGCTGGCATTGTAACCTACAACGGTGGTATTTAGACGGTTGGCAATTTTTCTGTCGATGCCGTCAAATGCTCCGCCAACGATGAACAGAATATTTTTTGTGTTTACGGCAATCATTTTCTGGTCAGGATGTTTCCTGCCGCCTTGTGGTGGTACGTTTATTACCGATCCTTCGAGCAGTTTAAGCAGGCCTTGCTGCACGCCTTCGCCGGATACATCGCGCGTAATTGACGGGTTATCGCCTTTACGGGCTATTTTATCTATTTCGTCGATGAACACAATGCCGCGTTCAGCTGCTTCAACATCATAATCGGCGGCTTGCAGCAAACGGCTGAGCACACTCTCGATATCTTCTCCCACGTAGCCTGCTTCGGTGAGCACGGTTGCATCTACAATCGTGAATGGTACATCAAGCATTCGTGCAATGGTGCGGGCCAATAGGGTTTTTCCCGTACCGGTGCGGCCTACAAGGGCAATGTTTGACTTTTCGATCTCTGTATCATCGTCAACAGGTTGTGTTAACCTTTTATAATGATTGTATACGGCTACGGCCAGAAATTTTTTGGCTGTGGTTTGCCCAATTACGTATTGATCAAGGAATTCTTTTATTTCCGCGGGTTTTTGCAGTTTTAGTTCTTTCGATGAAAAGCTGCTTTTCGTTTTCATCTCTTCATTGGCAATTCCGTAAGCTTGTTCAATGCATGAATCGCAAATATGGCCGCTAATACCGGCTACCAGCAGGTTTACATCTTTTTCTTGTCTTCCGCAAAAGGAGCATTTATTCATCTGTCTGTATTTTTAATTTTATTTGTTGCCTTTCTTGCTTTATATTTCCAAAAACCGTGCAACAAATGTAGTGTTTTTTTAAAAACAAGAATGCAGAACTTCAACAGTTCTGCATTCTTGCTGTTGTGAGAAGTTATGTGCTATTTTTTGTCTTTGTTCCTGTCAAGTACTTCGTCAATCATACCGTACTTTTTGGCTTCTGCGGCTGTCATCCAGAAATCGCGATCCGAATCTTTTTCAACCTTTTCGAACGTATTTCCTGAATGCTCAGCTATTATTTCGTAAAGTTCTTTTCTTAACTGTATTATTTGTTTGGCTGTAATTTCAATATCAACAGCTTGCCCCTGGGCTCCCCCCATGGGTTGATGAATCATAACCCTGGAGTGTTTCAGGGCCGAGCGTTTACCTTTTGCTCCGGCTGTAAGCAGCACTGCACCCATAGATGCGGCCATTCCTGTGCAAATTGTGGCAATATCGGCAGAAATATACTGCATGGTATCGTAAATTCCCAGTCCTGCGTAAACCGATCCGCCCGGTGTATTAAAATAAATTTGGATGTCTTTACTCGGGTCTGTCGATTCCAGGAATAGTAATTGTGCCTGTATAATATTGGCTACATAATCATCGATTGGTAAGCCAAGGAAAATAATACGGTCCATCATCAGGCGCGAAAAAACATCCATTGTGGCAATGTTCAGGCGCCTTTCTTCGATAATGGTGGGTGAAATGAAGTTGTTCATAACTTCATTGTTGTATTGGTCAAGCACCATGCTGTTTATTCCCAGGTGCTTGGTGGCATATTTTCTGAATTCGTCTTTTTTATCGGCCATAGTTTATTTGTTTTAGGTGCGTTTAAGAAACACGGTTGCTATGCTCCCTGTTTAAAGAAATCGTTGAATTCTTCCTGAGATATCTCTTTTTCTTCGATTTTTACAGACTCTTTAATAAAATCAACAGCTTTGTTTTCGACAAGCTTGTCAACTATTTTGCGCCTTTCTTCTGGTTTGGCTGCAATTTCTTTTGCGTAATTTTCCAGCTGCTCATCCGGCACATAGCTTAGTCCATATTGCATGAATTGCTGACGGGTCGATTCTTTTGCGTAATCAAGAATCTCATCATCTTCAACTTTTAAATCATTCTCTTTGAATATTTTATCAACAATTAGCTGCCATTGCATATCTTCCCTGAACTTATCGTACTCTTCTTCAATTTTCTCAGGAGTAAGCTCTTTATTCGTTGCATCTAACCAGCGTTTTAGAAATTCATCCGGTAAATTCAGGTCGAATTTTTTAATCAGTTTTTCTTTGGCATCGAGCAGGAATTTATATTCGCTTTGGAACTTGAAGTTTTGTTTTATTTCTTCTACAACTTTTTCTTTGAATTGCTCTTCAGATGTAACTTCGTTTTCGCCATATATTTTATCGAATAATTCCTGGTTTACTTCAGCCGGAACAAATAAATCTATTGATTTGATTGTGATTCGGAAGTTATCGTTTATGTTGGCTGCATCTTCTTTTGGAATTTCCAGCAAAGATGCTATTTCAGTATCGTTAGGAAAAGCTTTTCTTAAATCGAAATCAACGGTTTCGTTTACTTTTTTACCTTTAAAATGCTCTTTAATGTCATCGTCTTTCATCACCTGGAGCGACATCATGCCGTCTTCTTTCAAAATTCCGTCTTCCAGTGGGTTATTGTCTTTGTCTAATTGAACGATGTCGCCTTTGAGTGTTTCGGTACCTTCCGTAACTTCTTCTGCCGGTTGGTTTTCTCCGTGGCGATAGGTATGGTTTTTTATTGTATCTTCTATTAGTTTTTCATCGGGTTTAACTTCGTAGTAAGGAAGTTTTTCCCTTTTAGAGAGCTTTACTTCAAATTCCGGTGCTGTGGCTATATCAAATTTGAATTCAAATTCTTTTTGATTGTCCCAGTCAATTTGCTGCTGCTCACTTTCTTTGGCGGGTAATGGTTCGCCAAGAATATTCAGTTCCTCTTTTTTAAGGTAATTAACAAGCGATTCTGAGATTAACTTGTTGATTTCATCTACCAAAACGGGCTTTCCATACATCTTTTTGATATACCCCATGGGTACTTTTCCGGGACGAAATCCGGGGACATTCGCTTTTTTGCGATAGTCTTTCAGTACTTTTTCTACTTTTTCTTCGTAATCTTCGGGGGTGATTTTTGCAGAAATTGTTGCATTTAAATCGTCGTTCTTGTTGAGCGTGATATCCATTCTTATAAAAAGTTAAGTTTCAACTAATTCAATGTATTTTTAGGTAGAATCAATTTTTGTGCCTTTTTTACCAGGGCATAAATAACAAAAAAGACCGCCTCATATAAGGGGCGGTCAAAATATTTGTGCGGATGGAGGGACTCGAACCCACACGCCTTGCGGCACTAGATCCTAAGTCTAGCGCGTCTACCAATTCCGCCACATCCGCCGGGTAATTGGATGGCAAAAGTAAGTCTTTATTTTTAAAAGTCAAATAAATTATGCTTTTTTTCAAGGTTTTTTATCAGCCAGATTTGCAGGTGCAACTAACTGTTTGATCCAGAGTTTTGACAAAGGGTTTGATAAATGGGGGAAGTTCGCATCGGTTACTTTTCCGTCACTATTTACCAGAATCATTCTGGGCAATCCGCGTATTCCAAGATTTTCGCGAATTGATGTTGTGTCGCTAATCCAAATGTGCTCAATGTGAGGTGTAGAGCGAGCCTGTTCAAGCCACTTATTATAATCTTTTTTGCTGTCTACCGATATGGATACAATTTTTAATATTCTATTGTGATTTTTTGCATAATCATTTAACTCCGGCAGTTGCTTAATGCAGGGTATGCACCAGGTGGCCCAAAAATCAATTAATGTCCACTTTGTCGTGTAGGTCAGTTCTATTCTTTTTCCATCTGCCGATGTGCCAAATATTTTTGGTAATGGTTTTCCGGGCAGGATTTTACTGTTTTCCTTTATTTTTTCGTAAATACCTGACAATTTTTCAGCTATTGCGGGTTTTTTACTTTTTAATGCAATTATTGCACTATCATTTATCAAACTTGGTTTTTCAGGTCTGAGATAGTGCAACAGGAATGTCTCTTGCGTTTTTTCCTGAACGCCGGCCTTTTCTAATTTATTGATCACATGGTTTATGTGTGTTTTAATCCACGTACCGGAAGTGTCGGTATATTTATGTAAAAGCATGTAAGCTGCCGGGTAAATGTGGAATGCCTTGCTTTCAAGTCTTTTATTCTCAATTTGGTAAGTACTGTCCGTAAATAATGACCATAAAATATTGTCAAATTCCTGCCATTTTTCGATTTCTCCCACTTTTTTGATCGCGAAGGCCGGCCAGATGAAAGTTTCGGTTGATTCCCTTGTGGCTAATTGCTGGCTCCATTTCTGGTGTTCAGATATGGCATGATTAACGGAGTCTGTTTTAAATTTTTCCGGGGTAAATGTTAATCGGGTATGTTCCCTGAAAAGCAAAGTTTTTTCGGGATATCCATTTATAAAGAACCCGGTCAGTTTGAGGTTTTCTCCGGTTAAGTTTGTTTTACCGGGCGAGAAATAGATAATGGTATCGGTCTTACCTGACCATACATTGAATAACTCCGCTTTTAGTGTATCGTTGGTTTTGTTCTCAACTGTAACCGCATAAGGTTCCTGTTCATGTGTTTCACATGCAATGAAGAGTAATGTGATAATGGTTAAATTGATAATTTTTTTCACTATTGCTGGAAGAAAAATTCTTTTAATTCGTAAATATCATCGGCTTTGAGGTTCGATTTAAAATCGAAGAAGTCATTTATGGCCTGCTGTAACTCTTTCGGTGATATCCATTTATCATTATTTAGGTCAAGGTGTTTGAATTTATCCGGAATTCCGTCATATTGTTTCGTTTGTCCATCACCTTTTTGGTAGTAGTTGTAGATATCTTTTCTTTTTACAGCTTCTGGTTCGTACAACATTGATATAACGTGCATGTCTAAAATACGTATTCCATTGTCTCTAACGCCAAGAGCTTTATGTGTGGTTCCTTTTTGTTTATCTTTATAATCGGGTACTCCGTCGCGGTCTTCATCAAACGGACAGCCACGAAAATCAACTTTTACGCCTGCTTCTGTCCCGGGGCATTCATCATTAAAGTCATCTACGCCATCACTGTCTTCATCTTCATTGTCGGTTATGGTAAACTTAATATTTTTGAAGTTTTCAACAGCAATAATTTCTTCAGCCGGACTGAAAAGGTCAAGCCTGAGTGAAGCATAAGTGTAATTGAAAATATCGTTATCGGTTATTTTTGTTCCGGTACTATAATTATCAATAAAATCTGTAAATGAAAAATGTATGGCGTTTCCTAATCTTAAGGTTAGCCGGTCGGTAATTGTAACATTTGCTCCAACGTCAACCGGAACGGCAAATGAGAAGAATGAATATTCCTGATCTGTTACTTTTCTTGCATCGGACTCATATTCATAATCGCGGTTAATTACTACTGATGATTGGTTGGCGTTTTCGCTGACATTCCGAATGGTTCCGTCGCTCCAGTAATGATAGGGAAGTTGTTGCCCGTTTTCTGTATAGTACAGGTCAGTTTTGGGATTAAATTGAATTGTTTCGATACCAATTGAGATAAATGGCAGAATAGGTCGTTTTCTTTGAAAAACATTAATAAAATTATAGGTAAACGCAACTCCCGAGGTAATAATTTCAGTTTCGAAGTTTTTATTAGGGCTGTTCAGAAGTTGTTCTTCAATATTAGGTTCTTCAGGGCTTGGTGTTGTTTCTGTTATATATCCGTTTTGTGCTCCGCCCAGATGCCCATATATAAAAAACAGGTCAAATTCAAATGATTTGCCCAGGGTTCTTGAAATAACAGCTTTTGTTCCGTAGTAACCATTAATCGGGGTAAATGGTTTGTTGCTTTTTACATCGCCCAGAAAAGTAAACATGCCTCCACCAATACCAATAATTGGTTTAAAAACAGTATTAAATACATCTTTATCATCATCTTCTTCGAGGAGTAGTGAGGTTTCATACTCTTCATCCAGCTGAGCAAATAATTTACCCGGGGTAAAGATAATTACAGCGATAAATAGAATGGCGATGTATTTCTGGATTGTATTGATCTTCATTTGCTGTTATTTTCTAAAAAAAACCTTATAAGTTACAAATGTATTTAAAATTTTATTTATACCATTTTTGATTGGCAATCATTAGTGCTTCCTGCACTGTAATTCGTTGTCCATTATTATAGGCGCAAACAAAAGCATCGTCAATTGGGGTTGTTTCCCATATCAGGTTTCTTCTATCGCGTGCTTGCTTATAGATGTGGTATGATCCAATTGTGTATTTATGCCATCCCTGGTGAATTTCAATTTGTACGTTTTCTTTTAAATTGCGTCTTTTGAAGTAAGCATCGCTAACAAGTTTATGACCTGCAGCAATCTGTACCCTGTAAGTTATTCCCTTAGAAACTGCAATGGCATAATCTGTTTCTTTATAAGTTTGTGTGCCATCTTCAGCAGTGTAGTCATTGTAACTTGTTCCGGTTTTCCGGGAATCATCTGTTGTAATTTCTCCGGTTTCAATTGGCACATCTGCATATTGTGCAGCTTTGTCTGCAATCTCGTCTTCATCTCTGCCTGTTATTGGTTCTTGAGATGAAACACTTGTGCCAGTGAATGAATCCCCGGCATCTAAAAGGTCTACTTTTTTGTCTTTTTTTTCCGGTATTGGTGTGTTATCAACAATAAGTTCTTCTTCGGCAAACTCTTCCAAATCAACATTACGTTCCTGTATATCAGTTACCTGGTTTCTTCCATTTCTTGTATAGGTAAGTTCACCTTTAATCACAAAAGCCTGATTTGGAATTTCTTCTACCTGTATGAGTTTATAAGTAACTACAAAGTGCTCATCTGTAGGAAATTGCATCCACATAAATTTTAAAATGCGGCCATTGTTCGTAAACATGGCATTTTTACTTCGAAGGCTTATGGCTTTGTAACCTCTGGGTATTTGTTCCTGGATTTTCCCAAATTCGTTGATTCCGACTTTGTTTACTACTAAAAGATTAACAATAATTTCGTTGTTTTCGTTGAGATATGGTTTTTGTCTAATGCAGTCTATCTCTTTCATTCTTACGCCTTTGTAGTTGTACGTGTTTTTAGCTGTAAGATCTTCGGCACTTTCACTTCCTTGTACGGTAATTGTATAGGCAGGTATTTCTTCGAGCGTAGGACTGTTGTCTTTTATGTAGGCAAAGCTGGCAGGTAATTGAAAGTCGCCTGATACTGATGCCGGGACAATCACGTCAAATGTAATTGTAAAGCGGTCGTCATAAGGTAATGTAAGCCATTGAATTCTGATTTTCTGATCTTTGAAGCTAAATGCACCTCCATTGGAATCTTTGGCTTTGGCCTCAAATCCATTCGGAATTTCCATTTGATAGCGGCCAAAAGCACCTATATTGCTTTTGTCAATGGTTACCGTAACGGTAAATTGATCTCCGGCGTTCACTGTATCCGGAATGGATTGGGTTATAGAAACACTGGCAAAGATACCTGTGAGTACCAATACAATCAAAAAATTGATTCCGAATGCCAGTGATTTTATCATAAATAATTTATTTTATGCTCCAATAGGCAATAATACTCAATAAATCAATAAATTTAAAAAAAATAACCCAAAAAGTGATGGTTTTGTTGATAAACAACCATTTTTCTAAGGTTTATTTTGAAAAATCACTCATTTATGGCAACAAGCAGGATTATATAAAAACACTTTACAATTAATCTAATTTTAATAATTAGTGCTTCTTAAAAAAAACATGTTTTTTCTGTGTGCGTAATAATAAAACTTCAAGAACAAGCCTGTCCTCGAGAATCGGGAGCTTGTTCATTTTGAAAATCAAGGAGTCCCGATTAAGACATCGGGATGATTGTTTTCAAAATGAATATAACGTGTTACATTGAGCTTGCCGAAATGCAGTTATTGGAGTTTTCTTATACGCACTAATTACTCAGCTGCAATACATTCTATCTCAACGAGAGCAGCCTTCGGCAGGTTGGCTACTTCGTATGCTGCTCTTGCCGGTGGCTCCGACTCAAAGTATTGACTGTAAACCTCGTTCATTGTTGCGAAGTCGTTAATGTTTTTCAATAAAACAGTTGTTTTTACAATGTTTTTCATCGAAAGCCCGGTTGATTCCAATATGGCTTTTATGTTTTCCATTGACTGTTTTGTTTGTTCCTCAACATTATTTGGCATTTCGCCATTTTTAGGGTTGATGGGTAATTGACCTGAAATAAATACCAATCCGGCGGCTTTTGTGGCCTGGCTGTATGGCCCAATTGCTTTCGGTGCCTTTTCTGTTTGAATTATTTTTTTCATAAGTAAATTGTTTGTTGTAATTTGCTTTGGTTAAAAGAGTGAATTTAATAATAATTCGTCAAAATTCATACACTATGAAAAAAATTGTTTACAGCATAGTTTTTTTTCTTGTTATAGGTATACAAACTTTTGGACAAAGTGAAATCTCACGGTTTTTAAGTGCTGGTGCCCAGGATATGGAAAAACTTACAGAATCTTATCTCAATCCGTTTGGTAAAGGATTTGGAACAGCAATGAATTCAGGCTGGTACAATACCGCCAAACCGCATGATCTTTTTGGATTTGATTTAACCATAAACTCAACATTTGTTAGCGTTCCTGCTGAGGATGCAAATTTTAACCTGGACCTTACAACCTGGAATCTTTTGAAGGTTGGCGATCAGGCAGAAACCCCGACTATTGCAGGGGCAGGCGAAGGTGCTTTTGTTGGAATTGATTTTGGCGATGGGAATAGCATCAATAGTGTGTATCAATTGCCAAGCGGTATTAACTTTAAAACTGTACCGCTTCCTATGATGCAGTTGGGCTTAGGGTTAATGAAGGGCACTGATCTGACTTTTCGCTTTTTTCCCGAAATGGAACTCGCAGATTATGGAAAACTCGGTATGATTGGGTTTGGTTTGAAACATGATTTTAAACAATGGATACCCGGTTTTAAAATGCTACCTTTTGACATGTCGATCCACGGAGCGTGGTCCAGGTTGAGCGGCACTTACAATAAGGTTGAATATTATCCGACCAAATATATGGACATTAATTTTGAACGCATGGGTGATGGTTTTCCTTTGAATGATGATCAAATTGAAAATAATTATTATCGAACCCAGGACCTTACGCTAACAACAGCAGGTTGGAATGTTAATCTCATTGTTTCAAAGAAAATATCTGTATTAACGGGGTTTGCGAGCCTTGGTTATGCTAAAAGCACATTTAATATTGCATTGAACGGAAAGTATTTAATGCCTAATTATATTCCTGCAACTGATGACGAATATAATGCTGGCGACGATGAAAATGGCGATGGTATTATTACGGAACTAGATAAAAATAACGAAGTTGAAGACCCATTCGATATTAGCATACCATATACTTCCATTAATGCTTCTGTAGGGTTTAGATTGAAGCTGGGGCTTTTTACTTTGCATGCTGCCTATGTTTATCAGGATTACTCCATGCTGAATGCCGGAATTGGTGTTTCATTCCGTTAATACATTTGAGTTGATTGTAGCTTATTCTCCGTTAATCCACTTTAAAAGATTTTTGGCGATTTTGGGTGCAATTGACTCATAAGCTTTTTTAGCTGCATCTTCAAATCCATTGCCGCTTCCGCCTTTTTGCTTTATTTCATCCTGGTAAACATGCTGATTATTATACGCTTTTTTTAAAGATACTTTAGCATCAACATAACTAAAAAATAACCCGTGTGCATTAGAGCCTTTGCGAGAACTTGCAATAATCGTTACAAGCCAGTCAGCTTTGTTTTTATCCTGAACAAAACTACATTTATTAGCTGAAAGTTCAGCTTTAAGCTTGTTCTCTAAAAGATCGTTAGAGTCCCCAAATAAAGATGCCGAAACGTTAATATGTACAAAAATACCTTGTTTTAATTCAGATAATGCTTGGAGAACTTTGTTGCGAAGCTCTATTGTTTGTTTTATTTTAACAGAAGATTCATCTGCACTCTTATCTAAGGCCAGGAGCAGGCCCTGTGCATATTCGATTTTTGCAAAGAGGGGGATGGTTTTCAAATATTCCTGTTCTGCTTTGATTTTTTCTGATGTGCGGGAAAATTCATCAGCTGTGGTAATGAACCCGTTGATTTGTTGTAAGTGCATATTTATATTGGCTTTGTAATAACCAATTACCTCATATCTGTTTGCGTAAGAAAATGCATATAAATGGCCGGTTTTTGGGTTGTGATATTCCAATGTTTTAATGCCGTTTATTTTTGCATTTGTTTCAGACTGAGTCTCTGATTCAAAAGTTTGACGGAAATCTTCATTGTTTTCATATTCTATGCTTTGTACATAGTTTTTTGACACTGTTTTTATTGTGGTTATTATATTTTTGGCAAGATTACCCGATGCCATGTTTTTTATTCTTTCAGTGGCTTCTGCCAAAGATTCATCTTTACTTTTGATATCATGAGCATAACCGGTAATATATGTATGTACCGGATATTTCGCGGATCTGTAAGATTCTTTTGTCCAGTTGGGGGTATCTTGAGCATGTAGTATTGCCGGCAGAATAATTATGTTTATGAGTATTAAACTGAGTAGTTTTGTTTTCATTTTGTCATTTATTATAGTTTAGCGAAACCAGGATCAAGGATATTTTTGTCTTAACTTGATACTGGATTTTCAAAAATATAGTTTCAGTATCGGGCACCGGTATCATATCTTGTATATAATGCCATCGGCACACATTTATATATTCAAAAATATTAAAATAATTCCGTTATTCATTTTTCTATACCCAAAAAAAGTAGTTTTAACTTATCATTAGGAAAAAATAATATTTTCAACATTTGATATAAAGGAAATTTCTTAATTTAGCCGAAAGGTGCATTTTGAAAGTAAATGCATAAAGGTTTTAGATAATTGTTTTAGTTTCAATAAAATATATAAATATGAAAAAGATTATTTTTCTACCTGTTTTTATACTCTTAATGAGTTTTGTTCAAGCGCAAACAATAAAAAAAGTTGCTGTTTTTGACCCGGAAGGAAATGTGGTTGAAAGCATAAGACATATAGTGCGCGAAGAAATTAGTAACGCTATTGTTAATACACCGAATTATGCAGTTGTTGAACGGTCGATGATTGAAAAGGTATTGGCAGAATCTAAGTTTCAGAGCGAAGGACTGGTCGATGATTCTCAGATTAGCGAATTGGGCCGCATGATGGGCGCAGATTATGTATGCTATGGTTCAATAGCCGGCATAGGCAATAATTACTATATTTCTCTTAAAATGGTAGATGTTATTACGGCCAGGGTAATGTTGCAGCGCACAGGCACAACTGAGGAAGGGATGAAAGATTTAATATCACTTGTAGAAAGTCTTGCCTATCAATTGGTAAATAAAACAGGTCGCACTAAAGAAGAAATTGAGCATAGCCATAAAAAAGAAAAAAGGGAAAAGTTTGTTAAAAAAGGAGAGGGAGATGTTGTTGTGGTGAGTATCAGGCCGGAACCAGACGACCCAATTGCTCAAAAAATTGTAAATAATCTGGTGGAAAAACTTGGTCAGGGATATGAAGCTATGGTGCTTTCGGAACCCCTCGGCGGTTCAGTGAAAAAGATATGTAAACAGAATAAAGAAAAATATAATGCAAGATATGTTGCATTGATCACATTTACACATAGCTCACGCACATATTATTTTCAAGCAGAATTGTTTGACACTGATAAAAAAGACAGGATGATTCCAAATGTGGAAAAAAGTGTACGGGTAAAGAATTATTCTGTGGATCAGTTGGCTGATGAAGTTTGGAAAGTGTATAAAAGTGCATTATTCTAACCGAAATATTTTCGATGTTTTACAAATAAAAAAACCACCCGCAAAGGTGGTTTTTTTTGTTTTGAAAAACGTTTTTTACATCGCTTTTAGTTCGCTATCTATTTTTTGTGCTTTATCTTCCATCTCGAGACTTTGATAAACGGCCAGTAAAAATTTAAGAACTTGTTTTTCTTTGGGGTTTGCATCGTAAGCCTTTTCAAATATTTTTCTTGCTTCTTCAAACTTTTTACTTGCTTCTTCAAGTTTTGCTTGATATTTATCCACATCTGATTCACGAAGCGGATCAGCTTCTTTTACGATTCCAGCACCTTCTTTATAAGGTTTCAATCCTTTTTTAAGGTATACCTTAGCAAGTTTCTTGCTGATTTTGCTGTAGTTAGGATAGTCTTTATGCCCTGCTTTCAGTGTTTCAAAATATTTTTCATCATCGTTGAGCTTGTTATAAGCAATAGCTTTTATATAATAGGCAAGGTATGCTTTCTCATAACCCAGCTCAATTGCTTTATTGGCAAAAGGAATTAATTCATCGAATTTTTTTGCCCTGTAACCGGCAATTGTTGCATTGTAAAAAAGGGCTGTATCTGTTTTTCCTTGTGCCTTGTATGCTTCAGCGGCTCGTTTGTAATCTAAAAACGCCTTAGGATAGTTTTTTGCTTTGTAGGCTTCACCTGCCGATTTTTCATACGCTTGACCGGTTTGAGCAATAGTCATTAAGCTAATTAATAGAAATGCTACCAGTAGACCAATTTGTTTCATAGTTTTAGTTTTTTATAGTTTTACTGCAAATTTGATGCAAATAAAATACATCGAGACTAATAAATCAAGATTTAAATGTTCTATTATCGCTCTTTTTGATAAAATAAGTTGTTTTTTCTATATGTGAACTTTTTTACCCAATAAAAAAAGCGGAACAAATATTCCGCTTTTTTTTCGTTATGCAGTAGTTTAGTTAGGTTGTATGACTTCTGTACGTATAGAGTCTACAACATGTGTGAGATTCTTAATTTGGTCTTTGTCATGATAAACATCGCTTTTGGCCTTAAGTACTGTTTTTCTCTCTCCTTCATCTGTAACCGGTTTGATTTCGGAACTTACGACTTTGAAATTTTTATAAATTTCGTTTATTTTTATTAAGTGACTTAGGGCTTTATCGACATGTGTATTTGATTCATATCCCGATAAAAGCTGGATGAGTGATTGTAATGACATTTTTTGATCTGTAATTCTGTCGATAATTTCTTCGTTTTTGGGCTCCAGTTTAGCATGTTGCGTGGCCAGGTAAAGCCCTTCTATCCAACCTCCGGCAATTAGCAATGAGGCTATTTCAGGCCGACCGTTTTCTTTAAGAAAGCTGTCTGAATTCATGAAAGTTTCTGAAATAATATCCATTAAAGAATCGCGGTTGTTGATGTTGTTTTCCAAACGCCTGATGGTTCCTTCGTCAATGGCGTCCAGTATGCCGAGTTTTTCGGCTAGTTTTTTAGCCGATGCCATGTATTTTATAGCTGTTTGAGATTGGTTGAATATACTGGCGTAGCTGATGTTTGCGCTGTATATACCCAAATTCATTGCTAATTTATACGTGCTTACATATTTATTCTGATTGTCCAATGGGTTTAGCAGTGCCGGCGCATAATCTACCCCGCTTCGTTTGATGAGCATTGCCGTTTCAATCGGGGAGGGCAGTGAATAAAAGACTTGTTTGGCTTTATTGAAATCTTTTTTTAACTGATCTGCCTTCTTCTGGCTTTCATTGGCCAGGTCTTTTTCAATTTTTTTTGATTTATCCTGAGAGCAAGATGCAGTTACTAGTATAGAAATGGCTATGACTACTAGGTATTTGAAAATAATTGGCATGATTTTTCCTAATTTTTGTTTGGTTAAAATTACGGAATTTTATGGAAATATAAAACAAGTATTCGTTTTATGCAAGCTCTTTAAAAATATTATTTTTGTAAAAAAATATGATATGGCAAAAAAGAAAGTGGACAATCAAGTTGTAAAAGACTTAAATAGTCAGGCGAAAAGTAAGCAAATGGAGGCGATAGAATTAATCCGTAAAGATGGTTTTACCGGGTATTTGCCTGTATTGGCCAGGTTATACCTTGAGAGTGATGATACTGATTTAAGGGATAAAATTTCTGCAGTTTTTCAGGATTTGAAAGATACAGATGGAGCTTCGGTAATTATTTCTCTCCTGAAAGAAACATCAAGTGCAGACCTTAGGTCAATGTTGCTAACTGCATGTTGGTCTTCAAGTCTCGATTTTAGTCAATATTTGTATGATCTTATTGAGGTAGCTGTTGAGCATGAGTTTATGGCAGTGTTTGAGGTTATTACTGTGGTTGAAAAAAATCCCCAGCAGATAGAGCTTTCTAAAACTGGCGAAGTTAAAATCGATGGTGAAAGGCATTACAAGCTGGAAGGTAAAATCGGTAAGCAAGTCG
>CAYPSX010000085.1:0-14955 GCA_964413185.1 uncultured Bacteroidales bacterium | reverse complement strand
AGAAACACAACAGCTTGATTTTATGCACATAAAATCATGTGCGAAACTTTAGTTAATAAGAATTATTATCGTACCAGTCTTCACGCTGGTCATATTTTAAATCTTTCAATATAGATGATTTCACACCAATAGTAAAGGAGTAGCTCTGCCTGTTTCCAAAAGGCACCCAGTTAAAAGTCATAATCCAACAGTGAAGATCGCGCGTGACATTTATAGATGTTGCCCCGAATTTTCTGTTTTCAAAGTCATAATATGTATTAAAACCGATTTTCCATTTATCAGTTACACTAAAATTCCCGTTAACACGTACAGTCTGCTTTATAGTAACTTCATTTGATGGTTTTGAATAAGTATATTTATAATTAATATTAAAACTCCACGGGATATCAAAATAGTCGTAATAATCGTAGGGTTGATTTTCTTTTTCGGTTTCATCTTCATCTACTTCATCACCTTCAAACAGTTTAGAATCAATCTTAAAACTGGTAGAAAACTGAATATTGGTGATACGGGCTATTTTTTGATCTATATTGTACTGGAATGTATTGATGCGTCTAAAAGTAATCGGATCAAGTGCATAGGGGTCTGCTGTTGCAGAAAATTGCACATTAATTTTTTTGAACAAATTAGTAGAAGCACGCATACTCACGGGCGACCAATTTAAGGAATCTGCTTCCAGGTTATAATTTGTACTGAAGTTTAAGGTTTTGAGCAGGTCTATTTTTTTTGTAGCTGATACCGTGTCGTTTGGTGTGCGGACTTTCATGCTTATCTGGTTGCTGAGGCTCATGTTGATGGAACCTGATCTTGGCCCCCCGGGAACGCCATAAATACCGTTTTCATAGTAACTATATTGTTGTTCCGGAGATCCTTCAACATAATCATAATATCCATATTTATTGCGTGTAAAATCTGGCCTTACACTATAGCCAATTGAGGGTGTGTGTACAAACCTGATGGCCTCTACGGGGATAAAGGGTTTAAAAGTGTAGAGACCGTAAAGGGTTGTATTCACAGATGCTCCAAGGTTATAATCATATACTCTGTTGAATCCGGATATTGTATCTGTAATTGTTTTTCCGTATGTATATAAGGTATCGTTTTCGATAAAAAGGCTCTCTTCATATTTTTTTCTGACGGAATTGAAATACCAACGCTCCGTATAGTTTGCACTTGGCGAAAAGTTGAAGTGCTTTAAAAACTTAGCTGATGAAGAAGCGCCTATATCGTGTTTTACGCCATATTTGAATTCATTAACCACATCTTCCTGAAACAACTTATCTTCATGCACTGTGAAGCTGTTCTCGAACCTTGATTTATATGTAATCCCAATTTTCTCGAAAAAGTTTGGGGCTTTACTCGAATTTTTCGATTCAAAAGGAGTTAATCTTGACATGTTGATGTTCAGGCTTGGCAATACCATTGATACGGTTGAGTCTCGGGTGTTAAGCGTGTGGCTCACCTGGCCATTGAGTGAAAATGGAGTGCCGGGCAAATTGTGGCTATAATTGACCGATGAATTTACAGTATTTTGTAAATGTGTTTGTATATCAGTTGCATATGTGTTTGCCGATGTACTCCTTAAGTTTATATTCGCAGAAAAATCACTGTTGGGCCTTGCTTTTGGGTCTTGTCTGTGGTGCCATGTAAACGCATAAGCGTTCGTATTTACATAATCACTAAGGCCTTCCTCACTTTCTATGATTTTTTCATACATAAGATTGACCTTTCCTCCAAAACGATAACGTTTTTTATAATTTGAACCAACAGATATTTTGTAACTTCCTTTGGAATAGGCGCTTCCTAATATCTTGAGGTCCATGTAGTCGTTTACAGCCCAGTAATAACCGAGGTCTTCCAAGGCAAACCCCCGTGTTCGTGATTCTCCAAAACCCGGGATTATTAAGCCGGATGTTTTCTCTTTTGTAAACGGGAAAAACGCAAACGGAATAAAAACTGGTGTGGGAACATCTTCGATAACCAGGTAAAGCGGTCCGGAAACAATTTTATCATCTTGAATAACACGCGCTTTGCTCATGGCTATATAATAATGAGGATGCTCATGATTGCATGTAGTGTATTTTCCTGCTTTTAAATCAACTACCTGTTTTGAGTGCATTTTTGTACGGTGACTGTGCAAAAACCCGCCTTCTTTTTCAGTTACAACATCTGTAATAATCCCTTTCTTGGTTTTAAAATTATACCGGATGCTTTCTGATTCATATAAATCTTCGCCTTGTTTAAAAACAGGTCTTCCTGTTACATTGCCAAGCGAATCCTCGCGTCCAATAGCATAAAGTTCGTTTTTATTAAAATCTATATCAATGAATTCTGCTGTTAAAGTAATGTCTTCAAACTTTACTTCAGCATTACCTTTTAATTTTATGAGTTTTTCATTCAAATAAGAATCAATGGTGTCGGCAGAATGATAATCTACCTCGCTTTTCATTCCGGAAGTGCTTGTTTGACGCGTTGTATCCTCTCCGCTTTTATTTTTTTGCGATGGTTTAGTTAAATCCAGTACGGTAATACTATCTTTTCTGTAATCCGGCGAAATTATAGTATCTGTTTCAACTTGTGCCAGCAGACTGGAGACATAAAACAGCTGAAATACAAAGAGCAATAGTATATATCGTATAAAAAGTTTTAACACAAATTTCAAATCCCGTTTGTTTGTACTATTTTTGTTTGTTGGACAAGCAATATTTTTGCGGTTCAAAACTAATTAAAATCTTTTATTCTCTTATGAATCGGATAAAGAAGATTTCAACCATATTAATATTTACCTTTTTTTTAGGTAATCCCTGGGCACTTTATGCAAACGGTGACGGTGATAAATATGTTGTAGTGATTGATGCAGGGCATGGTGGAAAAGATAGTGGAGCCCGCGGAAATATGTCTATGGAAAAAGATATTGTTTTGGATATTTCAAAACAGGTAGGCCATTATATTACCGAGCATCTTGATAATGTTAAAGTTATTTACACACGTAAAGACGATACATTTATTGAATTATACAAAAGGGCCAAAATTGCCAATGAAAATAAGGCAGACCTCTTCGTATCTATTCATGCTAATGCCTCACCCAGCAGACGCCCCTTTGGAACTGAGACATTTGTGATGGGTTTGCATAAAACAGAGAGTAACCTGGAAGTTGCCCAAAAAGAGAATGCGGTTATTACTCTTGAAGAAGATTATACAGAAAGATATGAAGGGTACGATCCACACAGTGCCGAATCATATATTATTTTTTCTTTAATGCAAAATACTTTTCTGGAACAAAGCCTGTTGGCCGCAGATCTTATACAAACAGAGTTTAGAGAAAGAGCCCAGCGAAAAGACAGAGGCGTAAAACAAGCCGGTTTTTTGGTTTTGTGGAATACATCAATGCCCAGTGTGCTTGTAGAAACAGGATTCATTTCGAATAGTAAAGAAGAGGCTTACCTGAATTCAGAACAAGGTAAAGATTATCTGGCATCAGCTATTTTTCGTGCCATTAGAGCTTTTTTAGAAGAATTAGAAAAAAGTCAGGCCCCTGATGTTTCTTATGCTCAAGATACAGATGAAAATGAAAACAGCGCAGAAAGCAATACAAACGAAATACGGTTTATGGTGCAATTAACGGCATCTTCACAAATGGCAGATACTTCTTCTAACCAATTTGCCCCATACTCCAAACACCTTGAGGTAAAAAAAATCGGACAATATTATAAATATTATTTCGGAGAAGTGGGAACATATGAAGAAGCTAAAGAATTACAAAAAAAATGTGAAAATGATTTTCCGGATGCATTTATTGTTGCCTTTCAGGGTAAAAAACCAATTTCTATAAAAGAAGCAGTGAGCAGGCAATAATTTAGTGTTCGTTAAATTGACAACCCAAAAAACACCTATATGGCAAATAAATATAAATATATTCTTATCGGACTGATTGTATTCATCACGATTGGTATCTTTATTTTTGGATTGAATTATCTAAAAGGAAAGAATTATTTTATTGAAGAAGATTCATTCTATGTTGTATACAATACAATAGAAGGGCTAACTGTATCAAGCCCGGTTTTACTCAACGGATATACTGTAGGGCAAGTACGTGAAATAAGGTTTTTTGACCTGGATAAAGGCAATTTGGTTGTTAAATTTGTGGTGAAAAAAGATATCTCCATACCCAAAAAATCGATTGCGAGAATTTATAGCCAGGATCTGATGGGAACCAAAGCCATTGAACTGGAGTTTTCCGATAAGAAAGAAATGTTGAAATCAGGCGATACATTAGTTGCACAAACAGAAGAAAGCCTTAAAGAACAAGTAAGTATTGAGATGCTTCCGCTCAAAAATAAGGCTGAAGACCTGTTGCAAGAAATGGAACAGGCCATAAAGATTATTCGTTTGATGTTTAATGAGCGTACGAGGTCTAATATCCAGCAAATAATTGAAGAACTGAACCATACATCATCACATCTACGATCTGGGGCAGGAAGCCTTGACAGCCTGTTAATAGAAGAAAAACAGCGAATTCACAGACTCCTTGTCAATATGGAGTCAATATCAAGGAATTTTAGCGATAATAATGACAATATAACAGCCATGCTGTTTAATATGAAAAAACTTACTGATTCTCTGAGTAAAGTCAATTTTAAAGGAACCATGGACGGAGTTGACAGCACCTTGATAGCCTTTAATGAGATTTTAGGTCAAATTGAAAAAGAACAAGGAACCCTTGGGCAACTTATTTACGACGATTCGCTATACAATACCTTAAACCGCAGTACCGATTATATCGGGGATTTGGCAGAGGATCTCAGGGTTAATCCTAAAAGGTATTTACATTTTTCCGTTTTCGATTTGGGGCGCACCATGTACGTTCTCGATAAAGACAAAATGAAAGAACAAGCAAACAAACAAAAAGGTATTTATTACGTATTGCTGGCCAAATCTTCTTCATCATTATCTTTGGAGTCTTTCGATGATATTAAAAACGTGAAACAGCGTATTATCGATGATACTTATTTATATACGGTAGGTGGACATGATAAGAAAAGAAAAGCAAAAAAATTCCTGTCAAAAGTAAAGAAAAACTATGAAGGGGCTCGTCTGATCTTAATTAACAATAACCAATACGAGCTGGTTGATTAAGAATAAAAACATACCACGTAATTTTACGTGGTTATTTTCATGTTAATATTCTCTTAACATTAATTTAACACCCTTTAAAATCAATACATTCAGAGGTGGGTACGTTCTAATTGCCTGTCGATCAGTCATCTAAAGTATTAAAAAAAGTTATTTTTTTAATTGATTGATTATAAAAATGATAAAGGGAAATTGAGAAATACAAGCGAAATTTTATTTTTTTTTACTGTTTTTTTTCACCAAATTAGATTTCACGTTTCAGTAAAATCATTATAAATATAAATTGTTAGGAATAAGGTTGCTATGAATCACGAAGAAGCCTGGAGTAATTGCCTGTCGGTTATAAAAGACAACATACCTGATAGTAGTTTCCAAACTTGGTTTAGTCCAATTAGACCATTAAAACTGGAAAATAAAGTATTGACAATTGAAGTGCCAACCTCATTTTTTTATGAGTTCCTTGAAGAGCATTTTATTGACATTCTTAGAAAGACCCTTTATAAAGTTGTTGGAGAAGGAGCGAAACTGGAATATAGTATAATAGTGCATAATAATATCCATAACTCCAAACCCTATACAGTAAAAGTGCCCACAAAAAATAAGTCGGACCTCAGCAACCGTCCGGTTTCCATACCTATGGGCCATTCTGACCGGCACACCATAAAAAATCCGTTCGTAATTCCAGGTATTCAAAAACTTAATATTGATCCGCAACTTAATAGCGAGTATAACTTTAACAATTTCATTGAGGGTGAATGCAACCGTTTGGCAAGGTCTGCCGGTTATGCCATCTCCCAAAACCCGGGAAAAACCACTTTTAACCCATTATTTTTGTATGGTGATAACGGTTTAGGAAAAACTCACCTTGCACATGCAATTGGAATTGAAGTTAAAGAACGTTTCCCGGAAAAAACTGTATTGTATGTTGAGGCAAATAAGTTTGAACGACAATACGCCGATGCATTCCTTAATAATGAACGTAATGATTTTGTCCATTTTTACCAGATGATAGATGTACTTATTATTGATGACGTTCAACACCTTGCATCATCTAATAAAAAAGGAACACAAGATGTGTTCTTCCATATTTTTAATCACTTGCATCAATCAGGAAAACAATTGATACTTACATCAGATAAACCACCGGTTGAACTGGAAGGACTTGAGCAAAGATTACTCTCCCGGTTCAAATGGGGATTGAGTGCTGATTTACAAGTGCCTGATTTTGATACTCGAAAAGCTATTCTCGAAAAAATGGCATATAAAGATGGTATTGTACTAGGCAGCGATATTATCGATTATGTTGCCAAAAATATCAATACTAATGTGCGGGAAATTGAAGGTGCCCTGGTTTCTTTACTGGCGCAAAGCACATTGAACCGTAAAGATATTACCATAGACCTTGCGAAAGGCCTTATAGATAAACTGGTCAGGAATACAAAAAAAGAGGTCACAATAGATCTTATCCAGCAAACAGTGTGCGACTATTTCAGTATGCCGGTTGAGCAAATAAAATCAAAAACACGAAAACGCGAAATAGTGCAGGCAAGGCAAATTGCCATGTATTTCGCTAAGAATAAAACCAAATCATCTCTGTCAACTATTGGTGCACGTATTGGTGGTAAAGATCATGCTACGGTATTACATGCCTGCAAAACTGTCAGGAACTTATTAGATACAGATAAACGCTTTAAAGTTTTTGTATCCGATATTGAAAAAATGTTGGATACTTGAGAAAATGATCAAATTGTTCTGGAAAATACTAAAAGCCCGGCCTGTGTCCGGGCTTTTTCATTGATATTAATCGAATAAATTTTGTAAAACTGACATAAATCAGCAATTTTGTACGGTAAAAAAAATGAAATGACTATAATGATAAAAACCGCAGAGCAAATCGAAGAAATTAGAAAAAGTTGCCGGTTAGCCGCAAAATGCCTCGATTATATCGAACCTTTTGTTGTTCCCGGTGTTACTACCGAAGAGCTGGACGATAAAATAGAAACTTTTATCAGGGAAAACAATGCAACGCCCGCACCTTTGAACTATCATGGTTTCCCAAAAGCTACTTGCATATCACCAAATAATGTAGTATGTCATGGTATTCCATCAAAAGATAAAGTGTTAAAAGAAGGCGATATTGTGAACATAGATGTTACGACTATACTAAACGGCTACTACGGTGACACAAGCCGGATGTTCGAAGTGGGGGAAATAAGCCAAAAAGCAGCAAATTTGATTGACGCTACAAAACACTGTCTCGACCTTGGTATAAAGCAGGTGAAACCAGGTAATCGTATTGGTAATATCGGCTATGTGATATCAAGGTATGCGAAAAGCCATGGCTACAGTGTAGTTTATGAATTTTGCGGACACGGCGTAGGGCTGGAGTTTCATGAAGAACCGCAAGTGGAGCATACCGCAAGAAAAAATTCGGGTGCTATAATGAAACCCGGTATGATATTTACCATTGAACCCATGATAAACCTCGGGAAACCAAAGGTTAAAGTAGACCAAACGGACGGATGGACAGCAACAACCATTGATGATCAGTTATCTGCCCAGTTTGAGCATACAATTTTGGTAACAGATGATGGTTACGAAGTACTTACAGATATACACGGAGAATACTAAATTTATCAGAATATTAAAATAATATCAAAATTGACTTTTAGTCATGATTTATTAATCAAATACAGAACATTATGAAATTACTAGAAGGAAAAACAGCCATTGTTACCGGTGCTTCACGCGGTATAGGACGAGCTATTGCTCTGGTTTTTGCCGGACATGGTGCAAATATTGCCGGTACAGACCTTAAATATGATGAGAATGCCGAATCCCTTGAAAAGGAAATAAATGCAATGGGAGTGAAGTGCAAAATGTACGCCTCAGATGCCAGTGACTTTGATGGTTGCCAGGAATTGGCCCAAAATGTAGTCAAAGAATTTGGCCGCATCGATGCATTGATCAACAATGCCGGAATCACAAAAGATAACCTGTTAATGCGTATGACAGAGGCAGATTGGGACCTTGTGCTTAAGATTAACCTCAAGTCCGTTTTCAATATGACAAAAGCTGTTCAGCGCATTATGCTCAAACAACGCGAAGGTGCAATTGTAAATATGAGTTCAGTCGTAGGTGTATCAGGAAATGCCGGACAAGCCAATTACAGTGCATCCAAAGCAGGTATGATTGGCTTTACAAAATCCATTGCTAAAGAATTGGGCTCACGAAATATTCGCTGCAACGCCATTGCACCGGGATTTATTATCACAGAAATGACCGGCAAATTACCCGAAGATGTTGTCAAAAGCTGGAGCGAACAAATTCCACTCAAACGCGGCGGAAAGCCGGAAGAGGTCGCAAACACCGCAGCTTTCCTGGCTTCTGACCTTTCTTCTTATGTGAGCGGACAGGTAATTAATGTATGCGGAGCCATGAATACCTAATGTTCGATTTTTATAACATACCAGGGCACATGACAGATTTCTCTTTTTCGTCTGTGCCCTTTTTTTATAAAGTTTTGTGCCTTTTTTACCTCGAAATTATAGAATAGGGCCTGTTTTATGGTATTATGAATAATTTCGCATTGTCCATAATCAGCATGTGAAAGGAAAATTGTATTTTTGAAAGTTACACCGTTAAAATAATTCTTATTGTTTATGTATACCTTAGGTGCTTATTTATTATTAAGTGTTTTACTATCATTTACCATTGCCATAATCATTACAAGATTTATTTATCCGTGGCCATGGACCTCTGGAAAAGAGCGAAAAACAACAAAAATTGCCAAATGGCTTTTTATTTTACGTGTTTTTGCCATAGCCATTATCATTATCGTACTATTCAACCCCGGCATTAAGCACACGAAGGTAAGTACTGAAAAACCAGAGATTTATTTTATTCACGACCAATCAGCTTCCATTGCATATTTATCTGATTCTGCTACTCTAAAACAAACAGATTCTCTTATTGGTATAGAGAAACAGGAACTTGAAAAAAATTATAAAATAAATACCCGATATTTTTCAGATAGAATATACAAAAAATCGCAGCAAAACTACTCCGGAAGGGTAACTGATATATCACGGGCACTAAAACAAATACAAGACGATACCGACAAACAATTAGCAGCAGCCGTGCTTATTACCGACGGGAATTATAACCGCGGAGAAAATCCTGTATTTGCAGCGAAAAATTTATCTTTTCCCGTTTATACAGTACGCATGGGCGACACAACCCCAAAAGCAGATATATACATACAGCAATATTACAACAATAAAGTAGGTTACCTGAACGAAAAAATACCGCTCGAAGTTGATTTACGACATTATAATATTACCTCAGATACAACCATAACTTTGATGGTTACTCAAGATGGTAAAGAGCTTAGTAGCAAGAAAATAATTATTAAAGAGGGGGTTAATAGGAGTGAGGTGATGTTTTACTTTATCCCTGAAAAGACCGGTTTACAACAATTTGAACTCGGTGTAACAGGGAAGCCCGATTTATCGCGCAAGTTTTATATGCGAATCAATAAGCAAAAGCAAAAAGTACTCGTACTTTACCATGCGGTACATCCCGATATTGGAACAATAAGAAGAGCATTGGATAAAAGCAATAGGTTCGATACTAAAATATTGCAAGCTAATGAGTTCGACGGCAAATTTTCTGACTTCACGCTTATAATCTTACATCAAATTCCTTCCGGAGTTTTTTCTGAAGACAGGTGGTTTGCTTCCATTACACAAAAGAAAATTCCATACTGGATAATACTTGGTTCCAAAACAGATTACAGCACATTTAATCAGGGTCAAAATGCATTGAAAATTACCGGTAGAAACGGGGAGTTCGACTTTGCTTCAGGGGCTTATAATAATCAGTTTGCCTGGTTCAAAACAGACCCGGCCTTTTATGAATATGTTGCTCTATGGCCTCCGCTCACTGTGCCATTCGGACAGTACGAAGTAAACCGGGGTACTTCTTTATTGCACCAGTCTCTTCATGGCGTTGTAACAGAAAGACCGGCCTGGCTATTTGTGGATCAACCCTACAGGTTTTCGATTTTATCGGGAACAGGGATTTGGAAATGGGGAATGTACAACTACAAACAAACAGGAAACCATTTTGCAATTGATGATTTAATTTACAAAACGGTTAAGTTTCTATCGCTCAGTCAACCAAAAAAACGCCTGGTTATCAAGCATAATCAGCTTTATGGAGCATCGCAACCAGTTGAATTTGAAGCTGTGTTTTACAATAAAAACTTTGAACCTGACAATTCTGCCTCAGGAAAACTGCTGCTGAAAGATTCCAGCGAACAGGAATATAGATATGTTTTTAGTCCGTTGGGAAATCAATATAGCGCAGATGCCGGGATTATGCCTGCCGGAATGTATCAATATACAGCCATTTTTGAGACCGGCGATGAGGTATTTCGTGATACAGGTTCTTTTATGGTTGATTATACAAACATTGAAAAAAACAGCATGCTGGCCAATCAGTTGGTTCTTAGGCAGGTTGCAGGGCCTGGGCGTTTTTTCGATATTTCTAATGTAAATTCCCTGGCCGATTCTGTTGAGAACAAAAGTCCCGTTAAATCTGTAAGAAAAGTAGATGTATTTATTTCCGATTTAATTGATGAAAATATATTGCTGTTTTTTATCGTTCTGTTTTTAGTAGTGGAATGGGTTATCAGGAAGTATAACGGAAAGGCTTAAGAAAGTTTATTCACGAAGTTCTGTAAAGGCATTCTCGAGTAAAGCTGGTCAATGTAATTAAGCTTTTTAAAGTCTGGCAGATTGTTTGATATAATTATAGTAAAAGGAATGGTTTGAACGTAAATATACGATAAGCTATTGGCGTCCAGACCATCTGACTAAATATAAAAATATAGAATTATGAAGGTTAAAATATTTGTTTTATCAATAATAGCTGTTTTACTGTCAGGTTGTGTGGCAGTTGACACAGTGCGTTTAGAAGTGTTAAGGCCTCCTCAGGATTCCGATATCATCATGCCAGAATCTATCAGTTTAACGAATGGTTACTTATCACAAAACCAGAAAACTAAAGATGACTTTAAAAATCTGGTTGCTTACGACAAGTATCGGCTTGATAGTTTAGTAAGTGTGGAGGCATTGCGTTCTGTTTATGAGGTGATTGAGAGAGGGCAGATGGTGAAGATCCAGACATTTGATTCGCTCGGAAAGAGACAAAATCTTCGAGGCACCATACTTGAATTGTCTGGGGTTGATATTGTTTCAGAAGTGGAAACCGAACCAGTGTATGTAAATAGCCGTGGCGCTTATTATGCAGCCATTATGGTTCCATATAAGGTGAAATGGAAAATTGTGGAGAATAAAAATAATATCAAAGAAAAAGTTTACCACGACACGGTTTGGTCCGAGGGCTACAAAAGGAATTTCGATAAATTAGCTGATCTTGTGCGGTTTAATGATGTAATAGAATATATAATTGATAAAACCGCTGTTGAATTTGCCCGTCAAATTTCACCTACCTGGCAGGAGGTGAAAAGGTATTATTACCGTAGTGGTAATAATGATTTCCAGCGCGCGGCCTATTTTATGGATAATGAACAATACGACAAGGCCGCTGAAATATGGGAACAATATACAAAAGTATCGAATAAGTCCCTTGCCGGCAATGCCTATATAAATCTAGCTGTTTATCACGAACTTAAAGGCGAAATCGATAAGGCAATTGAATATGCACTTTTGGCCAAAGATAAAGAAAATGATTTAGCTACACGTTATTTGCAAGTGTTGCAAAAAAGAAAACAAGAAATAATCAGATTACTCCAAAAATAGAAAATATGCCCATTTTATATATCATCATTGCCATTTTGGTAATGGAGTTTATAGCTTCTTTGTACTTAGACCGTCTTAACCTTAAACATGAACTAAAGCCTGTTACTGGCCTGCTAAACAGAACTTTTTCATACAGTAAAAGAAAAAAAATGCATGTTTATCACAAGGTTAATTTTAAAGTAGGCATATATCAAAGTCTTGTTTCCCTTTTGATTGTACTGACATTGCTTATTTTTTCCGGTTTTGGTTACATTGATATTTTTGTACAGGAGGAGTTCAATAATCCGATTTGGGCTACATTAGCCTTTTTTGGTATTATCGGAATTGGTGCAACCATAATATCATTGCCCTGGGACATTTATCATGTTTTTTATGTCGAAAAACGCTTTGGATTTAATAACCAAACACCCAAAATATTTGTACTGGATAAAATCAAAGGTTTGCTGCTGGCCATTATTGTCGGTGGTGGGCTGCTCGCCCTAATAACCTGGATTTATTATCATATTCCAGATAATTTTTGGTGGCTTGCATGGGCAGTAATTACAGCTTTTTCTTTAATAATGACCATGTTTTATTCTAATTTGATTGTACCTTTATTTAATAAACAAACCCCACTTGAAACCGGCGAATTAAGGAGCAGGATAGAAGAAACCGTAAAAAAAGCTGGTTTTAAACTTGATAATATCTTTGTGATTGATGGTTCCAAGCGCTCAACCAAATCCAATGCCTATTTTACAGGTATTGGCCCCAAAAAACGCATTGTATTATTTGATACGTTAATCAATGACCTTAGCAATGAGGAAATTGTAGCTGTTCTGGCACATGAAATCGGTCATTACAAAAAGAAACATATCATTATAAATTTCATTACCGGTGTTCTTCAAACCGGGCTTATTTTATTGCTTTTTGATTTTATAGCAGGTTATGATGCCATTTATAATGCAGTTGGATCCGAACAACCTTCCTTCCACATCGGGTTGCTTGTATTTGGTTTTCTATTTACACCCATCTCTATAATCCTGGGATTAGCAACCAATTATTTTAGTCGAAAAGCTGAGTATGAAGCTGATAACTATGCAGCCGCATTAGGCAAATCTGAAGCATTGCAAAGTGCCCTGATCAAGCTTACAGATAAAAATTTGTCAAATATTAATCCACATCCGGCCTATGTTTTTGTTCATTATAGTCACCCTCCGGTAAATGAGCGAATGAAAAATCTTAATAAATAATTAAATCTTTCTCCTTCTTTTCATTTTTAGCTCTTACGCCTTTACTAGGGTTATTGACTAAGACGAAATCTTATGTCATAAAAAAATTAAACCTTGTGTCATAAAAAAGGTAACGAATCGTCATATATTTGAAACCGGTAATAAAATAAAAAAATGAAGCAACCTGAACTCAAAGACATAGTTTATAAGTACAAGGATCAAATGTACCGTTTGGCTTTGAGTATTATGAAAAATAAAGATGACGCTGAAGATGTATTGCAAGATGTCTTTGTGAAATGTTGGGAGCAAAAGAAAAGAATTGAAAAATCGGACAGTATCAAATCATATTTGCTTAAAATGACGCGGAACCGTTGCCTCGATGTATTAAAGAAACATAGTCGCAAATATGAAAATGAGCAATTAGAAAACCATGAGTCAATGCATACAATTGAAAATAATCTCGATCAAATTGAAAAACTGAAGATTGTAAATATGTTGATTGATAAATTGCCCGAGCAAAACAAAACTATTATCCGGTTAAGAGAAACCGAAGGAATGGAATTCGATGAAATAGAAAAAATTACAGGACTAAAACAAGATAATATCAGGACAATTTTAAGTCGTACAAAGAAAAAACTCAAACAACAAATTGAAAAAGTATTTGAATACCATGCAGAACAAACAATATAAAACCAAAAGCTATGCAAAACAATAACCAAACAAATAAATCAAATAAGTCTCGGAAAGAATATCTTAATGCTGATGAACTTATAAATCAAGCTTTACAACAGGATAGAACTGAAACAATGTCAGACAATAAGTTTGAGCAACTTTGGAGCAATGCGATGCAAAAAAGAAAAAAAATTACCCACATGAGAATTCGCTACTATGCGGCAGCCGCAGTAATTGCTCTTCTCATAGGGATTTCCGGCGTAACCTTGTATCAACAAACCGAAATCTACATGGAAAGCCAATATCAACAAGGAATGATGGCGCTAAATAAAGTATCAAAATACCTTAACGTCGGAATGGACAAGCTGCAACCTGTACAGGAAATGAATAAACCGCTGATCCAGTTGCAACGCCTAAAAGAACCAACAAAAGCAATAAATAAGCTGGAGCAAGTTGAATCGATACCATTAAAAAATAAATAATAACCCTTAAAACTATAATTATGAAAAACTTACTATTAATTATTTCAATTGCTTTTTTAAGCACGAACCTATTTGCTCAGGATGTTAAAAACATTTTTGACAGCAACTTAGGTGCAGGAAACTACACCGTTGTATCTATTAATGGTGCCCTTTTTGAATTGGCCACCAGCATGTCTAAAGGCAATAATGAAGCAAACGATGTTGCCAAAGATATAGACGGGATTCGTATTTTAAGCGCTGAGGATCTACATGCCCCAAAAGCTAAAGCTCAATTACTGAAAGACCTAAAAGCCTTTTTCAAACAATCAAATTATATTGAGTTCATGCGTGTTGAGGATAAAGAGGAGAAGGTAATGTTTTATTTGCGTAAATCAGGTAAACAAATTGTAGAGCTAACCTTACATGTTGAAAATGAATCAACAGTAATTCAAATAAATGGCGATATTGATTTGAATAATATTTCAGGATTATCAAAATCCATAAATATTCAAGGAATGGATAAACTGGAAAAGATAGATAAAGAAGAAAACAACGCTAAATAGATTCTGTCTATAAATTATTTGGAAATTATTACAATAGTGAATGTTAAAGCCTGTCGGAAGACAATTCCGGGAGGCTTTTTTTTATAACCAT
>CAYPSX010000084.1:0-15068 GCA_964413185.1 uncultured Bacteroidales bacterium | reverse complement strand
CACACATTTTACCTGAGCTGTCAGCATTACAGGGAGTAGAAGTAAAAAAAGGGCTTGCTCATAAAGATAACTTCCTCCACTCATTGCAAGTACTTGATAACCTTGCCCGTTTGTCCGATGATTTATGGTTACGCTGGGCAGCGCTGCTTCATGATGTAGGTAAAGCGCCCACCAAGCGATTCGTCGATGAACATGGCTGGACTTTTCACGGCCATGAGTTTAAAGGTGTAAAAATGGTTCCACACATTTTCAGACGATTAAAACTGCCACAAAACCATAAGATGAAATATGTGCAAAAAATTGTGGGGTTGCACATGCGTCCGGTGGTGCTTGTGGAAGAAATCGTTACCGACTCTGCCATACGCCGTCTGCTTTTTGAGGCCGGCGATGACATAGACGATTTAATGATGCTTTGCGAAGCTGATATTACGTCTAAAAACCATGAGAAAGTGCAGCGATTCCTGAAAAATTATCAATTGGTGCGTGAGAAACTAAAAGAAGTGGAAGAAAAAGACCGGGTACGCAATTTCCAACCTCCTATAACCGGAGAAATGGTGATGCAAGCCTTTGACATAAAACCGTCTAAAATAATCGGCGACATTAAATTGCGCATTAAAAATGCTATTTTAGATGGTGAGATCGGTAATAAATTCGATGAGGCCTGGGAGCTGATGCTTGATTTTGCCCGGGAACGGGGTTTGGAGCCCGTCAAAACAAAAGAAGAAGTTATTGCAATTGCAGGTCGATCAAGATCGGAAGATGATCGCTGAACCCGCCGTGGTATTTGAAACCGATAAAAGTCCGGTAAGGCTTTTGTCCGGTATATTTTTGATCTTGCTCTAAAAGCAAATCAAGGAACCCGACACGCACTTTTTGTGCATTGGTATATACTGCATTCTCTTCATTAATCATTGCCGGCGAAACAATAAACTGATCGATCATGGACCATTGTCCCTGGTACCTGTGGGTGCCGGGATATTCGCCGCGGTCCAAAGCCGCGCTCAGATTGATTAGCGAAGCTTCATTTTTTTCATCGGGTGGCAGGGCTCCCAAATGTTCTTTAACTGACTCATCATCCGGCGTATCGTTAAAATCGCCTGTAATAACAATGTTAGCGTCCGGGTTAACATTTAAAATACTGTCTGTTACCTTTTTCAGGGTTTTGGCGGCTCTGGCGCGCAATGGAATTGTGGCCACCGCACCTCCATATTTCGATGGCCAGTGATTGACAAAAACGTGCAGTGTATCTTTGTTCTTCAGCAATGCTTTAAAATGAAGGATGTCGCGAGTATGTTTGTTGGGACTGTTCTCAAACCGAACTTTCAGAAATTGCTCATCGAGCGGCCATACGGTTTCGGGATTGTAAAACAGACCTACATCAATACCCCGGAAGTCGTCGCTCTCTTTGTGCACTATTTTGTAATTACTTTCGCCAAACGGGGTTCTATTCAATAAGTGGTTGAGCACATATCTGTTTTCGATTTCGCACAAGCTGATGATATCGGGTTTTTTCCATTGGGAAAAGGCTGTAATAGCTTTATAAATTTTAGCGGTTTTCTGGTTGTATTTTTTCCACGACCAATAGCGAGTCCCTTTGGGTGTAAATTCATCGTCTTTTTTTACGCTGTCATTTACCGGGTCGAAATAGTTTTCTACATTATAAAATACAATACGCACATCGTCGAACTGTGCGTTAACCGGAATTGCAAATACAATCAAAAACAATATAATAATTACAGAAGACTTCATTTGTTTCGTTTAGCGTTCAAATACTGTAAAAATCGTTCATATCAAAAATAGCAATTTTATTTTGAGATTATGGTTGAGTGCCTGAAATAATAGTATCTGCTATTTTCGGTGTCAACTACTATTGCCTTTCGTAAGCACCCAGGTCTGGTGCTTCATCTTGTGTACGGCTGTTTTGGTTCAAATCTAAAGGAGTCATATTTCCATAAACGACTGAGCCGGCATTTATGGCGGGTGACAATGTATCAAGCTCGAAATTGTATTCTGAACGAGAAATAAAGCGAGGTCCTTCTTCCGGGTTGCGTATGATATTTTTAAAGTGATTCTGATCGCTCAAATCAAATTCCTCGCTGACACGCACCAAACAGTGGTCAAAAAGATACTCAAAGGTTCCCTCGCCTGCATTATCAATTACAATTTCGTTTCCATTTTCGCCGCCGTCTCCATAAATAATGGTATTCGTAAAGGTAGCTTGTTCGAGATCGTAAATATATGCACTATTACCATAAGTATAGTAATTGTTTAGTGCGATTGACGCTGTATTTCTGGAAGAATAAGGTGTATAATTGGCAACTGTAATATGGTTGAAGTTATACGAACCGCCCAGCGTGAGGGCTATTGCATGGCTTCCGCAATTATTCAGCACGAGATTATATCCGTTTACACGACTTGTTTGGGCATAAATTCCGGCGAGATTTGTATGGGAAATAATTGTATTTGAGATTTGCAGTGTTGGATTAGCACCTACGGCTGAGTCGAGCTGTATGCCTTTGTTTGCATTTTTTATGATTGCATAATCAATTACATTATCGAAACTACCCGGAAGAAAATGAATTCCGCCAAACACGTACGTGGCTCCATTTTCAAGAAACGTATATGCGCCCCACTGGCCGGGCTTATCTGCGTAAAAATTCTCTAACCGATCGCCCTGAAAAACGATGGGATTATCTTTTGCTCCCTGCACCTGAAGTGTACCCAGGACAAATAAGCTGGCTCCGTGGTGAAAATATATTTTACTGCCCTGTTCTATTGTCAGTGTTTCAAGCGTATCGACTATTGATGAGTAATATATGAGATAAGGTTTCTCATTGGTCCACGTTGTAGTTTGAATATTTTCGCCGCCAATAAGATTTATGTTTTGCCCGAAAGCTACGGTTTTTACATCTTGCATATTACCATTAGTAAGAAACACCACAGAATCTTTTTCAATTATATCATTTGCTGAGGGATTAATATTTACCTCGACAAAAACGAAAATACTGTCGTTAGGTTTAACCTCGACATTGGTAATCCGATTGGCGATTGTTCCATCAACATTGAGATTATACGGCGAATTTGCCCCTCTTGCCAGTTCAATATTTGAAATTACGATTGGTTTGTTGTAAGTGTTGTAGACTTTAAATCGTTTTGTAGCTGATCCTATTCCGGTAAACACCGTATCGAACATTACGGTATCGGTGGAGAATGAAAGTTTTACCGAGGCTTCTTCCAGAATTGAGTCGTCTTCGCAGCTAATGAATAGAATTCCGACTATAAATAAAAAAAAATAAATTCGCATTTTCTATGGCAAACGGTTTGGGTTAATAATTAGTATATAGTCTCCGCAAGAAAACTCCATTTTTTTCGTTACGCTTGCCTTCTAAATGGTCATTTACACAAGTAAAATCACATTTTTCAGGCTTCGCAAGCCTCAAAAATGAAGCTTTCTTATCGGAGACAGGCCTTTTCTTGCTGGCACTATATATTAAAAAAAATAAACCGATGAGGTTATCATCGATTTATTTTTTGTGGCAATATATTTCTTAGAACAATTCTACTTCAATATTTTGGATAAATGCTGTATAGGTGTGCTCTTTATCGACCGTGGCATCGGAAAGTAACATGAGCACCTGTACATTTTCTCCTTCTTTAGTGGTAATGCTTACTTCTTTACGTTCTCCAACGATTTTATCCATTCCTGATTTCACAAATCGTTTCACAAAATCATCAGAGGTAATTATTTTATCGCTAAATAGAATTTTTACGTTTTGATTTACAACATCTTCACGTTTATATCCCCATAATTCTTCTGCGGCTTTGTTATAAAACTCAATTATTCCGTTTTGATTAATTGTAATAATTGCATCCAGTGCGCCCTCGAGGGTTTTTTCGTGTCGCACTTTACTTTTCTCGACCTCTTTAAAATGTTGCCTGAGTTCTCGTTTGGCTTTGTCTAAACGTTTTTGCAGCTCGACTTCGGAGTTTTTAAGTTTTTCTTCCTGTTCCCTGAGGATGCGGTTTTGTTTGCTAATTTTAAATTCAAGTTCTTTTTGATCGGTAATATCAATGGCCAGGACAAGTATTTTGTCTACTTCTCCATACATATTATTCACAGCCATAATGGTCATTTGGAACCACTTTAATTTGTTATCGCGTAGAGTGACATTCAGTTGCCCCTGATACGGAACTCCATTTACAACATTATTCCAAAGTTCTTCGAAGTTGGCTGTATTTTCTTCGCTAAAGAAGTCAAATATACTTGTTTGCTTAACCTCGTCCATGGTATATCCTACTGACTCGAGGAACTTGTCGTTGCAGGCAATAAATTTACCCGACGGGGCATATTCGGCCTTGATATTTGCCAGGTTAAGTGCGCTGATTTGTCCTTCGTAATCGAGTGATTGTTTTTTGTGCTCGGTTGTATCAATGGCAAGGAATAAAATTCTCTCTACGCCACCCTCTTCGTTCCGAACACAGGTGTATGTCGCCATTGTCCACAGGTCTTTTCCTTTTTTGGTAACATGCTTCATGTATCCTTCAAAGTGTTTACCACCCCGTGAGAGTTCGTTCCATATATCGTTGAACCACTCTTTATCTTTTTCGTTGATGAACATTGATATATGATGGCCTTCAACTTCGCTTGTACTATCGTATTCCAGTTTTCTGAGGAATTTAGAGTTTGCATATAGTAAAATACCGTTTACATCGTATTCAGCTCTAATGAGTGTATGGTTAACGGAGTTAGTGAAACTAACAAATTCTTTGGATTGCTTGGCAGCTTCTTCCTGGGTTGCCTGCAGCTCTTCCATATTCTGCCGCATTTCTTCTTCTTGTTGCGACATGCGTTCGGCTTGTTCCTGGCTCTCTTTGAGCAGTTTGGCTGTTCGCAGATTGATTTTCACATTACTGATTGTGGAGCCAATATTTTCTGCAATTTTTTCGACGAAATCTATTTTATATCTCTCAAATGCATTAAAGCCGGCCAGTTCAATTACCCCATGCACCTCCTGGTTAAATTTCAGGGGTACAATAAGTAATATCTCTGGATTTGTTTCTCCAAGTCCTGATGTAATTTCCACATAATCCTGCGGAACATCATCGATATAGAGGGTCTTTTGTTCAAAAGCAGCTCTTCCAATGAGGCCTTCGCCCCAATTTACGCGTTTTTCGTTATATTTTTGCCGGTTGTATGCAAAATGGGCTGTTAGTTCAAAATGAATATCGTTTTTATCGCCATCTTCCAATAAGAAAAAGCCTCCCTGAACAGCGCCTATGTATTTACAAAGTTTACTGATTATCTCGAAAGAGAGGGCTTCAACATCGTCGTTATTTTGCCTGAGTATGTCGCCAAATTTGGCTAAACCTTCTGAAACCCAGTGACGTTGATCGTCTTCTTTTTTTCGTATATCTTCCTCGGCTTTTTGCTTTTTCAGGCTGTCTCTGAGCGACAACAACTGATACACCAATTTATCATCGGTATTTTCATCTTCTGTAAAATCAACATTATTTTCGCTGAGGTTTTTAGCAATACGTTTGACTTGCTCATATTGCTCATCGCGCTTTTTAATGTTCTTTTTATAGTTAGTTATCAGGTTTTCAAAATATGTGCCTGACAACCAGGCAAACAATGGCAGGATGATTATCAGGCTGTCCAGAAGGTAAAAAATACCGTTTTCATGCAGTGCGACAAAATTGCTCCACGTAAAACTCAATTCCTGAGCATATAAAATACCCCGAATGATAAAGAAATGTAGAACAAAGGCTACAATTAAGGCTCCTGCTAAAAATATGATCGTTAGTTTTTTATTATTCCCCATGAGATTATTTTTTCACGAACATGGTTTATTATCACCTTCAAATATATTATTTTTTAAGATATTTATGGCAACTCAACGGAAAAGATTTACAAACTTAACCCGAAAAACTCATAAATTTTCTACGACTAAGAAATACCAACAAATTTGGCAAAACAAGATAGCCCAAATTTACCTTCGGTGAGCTCATCGCTGCGCTCTTCGGTTGGGTATTTCTAAGCCGGAGCCTGTTCCGGTTTATCGGAAGTTACCCGCATTATTAACCACACTTAGCGCTAAAACAACTCAATGTGTTATATATAAGTGCGTTAGTTTGCTTGCTACTGAATATTACATGCCTCAAATTTGCTATCAGATGGCTTGCATCTGCACAAACCTAATGACATGAACCGGAACGCAGCGAAGCTAACACAGCGGGTTATGGTAAAAGGGTTGTGGAATAGTTAGATGTAAGATTTTTTTGGAAAACTTTGTATTTTGTATCGACCGATGCGTTATCTTCTGTGTTTGCTCACGAATCCTGCCATTTGATTTAATGGTAATATGTGTTGGGCGGCTCCTCTTTCGATGGCTTCTTTGGGCATGCCAAATACAACACATGATTTTTCATCTTGTGCCACGGTAATTGCTCCTACCTGTTTCATTTCAAGCAATCCCTGTGCTCCATCATCGCCCATGCCGGTCATTAAAATTCCGATTGCATTTTTACCCACATATTGCGCGGTGGACCTGAACATAACATCCACCGAAGGACGATGTCGGTTCACTAGCGGTCCATTATTAATTGCAACATAATATCTGGCTCCTGATCTTTTTATAAGGATGTGATGGTTTCCGGGCGCAATAAGTGCTCTTCCACGAATTATTGTATCGTTTTCTGCAGCTTCTTTTACAGAAATCTGGCAGAGCTCATCGAGCCGTTCTGCAAATGAGCGGGTAAAATGTTCGGGCATGTGCTGCACGATTACTACTCCGGGACTATCGGGCGGCAGTGCCATTAGAAACTCGCGCAAAGCTTCTGTTCCGCCGGTTGATGCGCCAACTGCTACAACAAGATCGGTGGTTTCGATCATGCTTCTGTTCCGAATTTGTTTTATTACAGCATCGGCTGATAGTTTTGGCTCAATTCCCTGTATTTGCTGTGGGGCTTTCTTAAGCTGCTGTACTTTTTTCCGGTTTACACGGGCTTTGGCTGCTGCTTTTACTGCATCGCATATTCGAATGCTCGATTCTTCAAAGAATTTTTTCGTGCTCATGTTTGGTTTGGTAATAATATCTACCGCGCCAAATTCAAGGGCTTTTATGGCTGTTTCTGTTCCTTTTGCTGTAAGCGACGAAATTATAACAACAGGGATAGGATGCTGTGTCATTATTTTTCGTAAAAATGTAAGTCCGTCCATTCGTGGCATCTCTACATCGAGCGTTATAACGTCGGGAACTTCTTTTTGAATTTTCTTTGCAGCATAATAGGGGTCTGAAGCTACTGCAATTACCGAAATGTGCTTATCTGCATTTAGAATATCAGAAAGTGTTTGCCTTACAACGGCAGAATCATCAACAACAAGTACCTTTATTTCATTCGCCATGTGACCGTATTTTTTAGCTGGGTTACCGGGATTTTCCTTCCAACACTTTAAAGATAATAATTTCTTTTTTTAGTTAATGTTCGAATTTATTTTTTTAATGGACGGATGGAGTCACCTGATGAAAAATAATATTAGGTTTTCTCCTGCTCCAAACTTTCTTTCTGAATATATTTACTAACTTTTGTTAAGCATACCTGTTTAAAACTCTCTTATCAAAGGTCTTGCCGGCTGATATATTTCATTTTTACTGAACCTGTTTTTGTATTAAACTGAATTTTTCGTCCTAATTTCCCTCCGGTACTTTCTCCTTTGATTATTATTCTGTTTTGCGATAAAAGCGTATGTGCTATTTCAATGTTCCTCTTTCCAATATTAAAGTAGTGGTGTTGCGATTCTATTACTTCGCCCCCGCCAAATACTTTGGATATTATATTTGATTTTTTGCTTCCGTTCTTAACCATGGCATCAATGAGTTTTTCTACTGCAATATTGCCATATTTAGGCGATGCCAGACCTTCGCCATTCCAGAGTGGTAACATAAAATGGTTCATTCCGCCAATTTGTACTACCGGATCATACAGACAAATTGCAACGCATGATCCGAGCAATGTGTTTATCAAATATGTCTCTTTGGGCGCAAACAGGTTGGCCGGATATAAATAATGTATGGGTAATGCATCCATATTGATTAAAACTCTTCGTCAGTATCTTCAAAAAAGATTTCATTTCCGTCATCTGAAAATCCTTCCAGATAGTCTGTATCATTAGGCTTAGGTAAATATATGGTGAACTCAGAGCCTTTTTTCTCTTCACTTTTAATTGTAATGCGGCCTTCAAGTGCATCTACATAAGATTTAGAAACGCTCAATCCCAAGCCATATCCTTCATTTAATGAATGAATTGTACTTTCTCCTTTCACAAAACGATCGAACAAGCGATGCTGGTCTTCCTCTTTTATGCCAACTCCGTAATCTTTAACGGTAATTTTAAGTTCATCTTTTTCGCTTATAGCTGAATCAATCTCTATTTTTGAAGTTGCGTTACTGTATTTTATACTATTGTTCAGCAGGTTAGACATTATCAACTTTAATTTCTCAGAGTCTGTCGGAAAGGCTTGGTGCAAATTTTTGTCTTTGATTCGGGCATAATGAAAGTTAATTTTGAGTTCTTTTTGTTTTGCTTTGTACTCGTAGCTTTCAATTATACTTTGGATAAGCGAAACAATGTTAACATTTGTCAATTCCGGTTGCGCGAGTCCGGCCTCAATTTTAGCTGCCGCAAAAATATTCTTAAGCTGAAAATCCAAGTTAAAGGCCTCAGAATGTATCAATTGTGCAAGCGGTTTTATTTTTTCGTACTCATCTATGCGCAAGGTCATAATACTCTGGCTTAATCCGAGTATAGAGGCAAACGGGTTAACAATTTCATTGGTCACATTTGACAAAAAATGACTTTTGAGCGATTCTGAATCTTTAAGTTTTTCATTCACTTTTTGAAGCTCTTCAGATTTATACTGAAGTTCTTTAAGTGCTTTTTTATTTTGTTCGAAACGTATTTTAAGTTCCTTTACAAGTTGCTCATCAGATATTTTTTTCTCCATTGGGCTTGTATTTTAGGGTTTATCTGCGCATATTTTTTCAATTACGGTTGTTGGTTTATCAGCTTTCGCTCATTTTGAGCTTATTGTTGGTTAGTTTATTAATTTTTTCGATGAGTTCGGAAGCTTCAAAAGGTTTGGCGAGTGTTTCATGAGCTCCGAGAGATTCGGCCATATCGAGGTACTGGGTTGTACCTGTATTCCCTCCTCCGGATACGGCAATGATTTTAACTCCGGGGTACTTTTGAATTATTTCAATAATACTTTCGAGGCCTTCCTTTTCGGGCATTATGATGTCGGTAATTACAATGTGTACTGGTTCTTTTTTAAGCAGTTCAAGACCTTGATCACCATCAGGGGCTTCAATGACATTAACCGGATAATCAATAAGAATATCTTTAATTAATTCCCGGAAAAAAATATCATCATCGATAAGTAATAAATTTAAAAGCATAGGCTTATCATTATTGTTTTTTTCTGAAAATAGTTGGTTTTATGTTGACAAGGGGTACTTGCATATTGGTAATAGATTCTGAATGGCCCAGTATAAAATAGCCACCTGGTTTCAGATGGTCACATAATTTATTAATTACTTTTTCCTGTGTATCTCTTTCAAAATAAATGAGTGTATTGCGGCAAAAGACGATATCAAAATTTTTGGGTGCATTGTACACTTGATCCATAAGATTTAAACGAAAAAAATTGACTTTTGTTCGCAATTTGGGTTTAATGCGCACTAACTTTTTTTGTGTGTCTTTACTTTTTAATAAATATTTTTTCTTTAAGGCATCGGGTATTGTAATAATTTTCTCCATTTTATATATCCCGTTAATAGCCTTTTGCAGCATATCTGTAGATATATCGGAGCCCAGTATTTGGTAATTGATGTGTCCGTTTTTTTCAATAAATTCTTCCATGACCATGGTAATGGTGTATGCTTCCTCACCGCTTGAACTACCGGCGCTCCATATTTTTATATCTTTTTGGTTATCGGCATACAGGCCGGGCAAAATAACTTCCTGCATGAATTCAAAATGGGTGGGTTCGCGGAAAAAATCTGTTTTATTTGTTGAAACCACATCCATCATGTGGATAATTTCCTGCGTTCCGTCTTTACTAAAAACGAATTCTATATAGGCTTTAAAGTTGTTTAAATTCAGGTGCCGCAACCTTTTTTGCAGGCGGCTTTGCAACATTACTTTTTTTGCTGCCGGCATTTTTATTCCGTAATTTGAATAGATGTAGGTACTCAGCTGCTGAAATTCACTCTCTTTTAGCTGAATATTGGTAAAATTCGAGTTATTTGAGTTCATTTTATCATAATATAAGATAAAGTTTATTTTTTCAATCGTGTTGCTTTTGTCTTAAAGGTGTTGTTGCAGACAACATTAAATGAAAATTTTTGATGTAAACTTTGTCCATTCTCTATTCATTCAAATTAAACCGGCAAAAGTCTGGCGAAAGCCAGTATTCTGCCGGATATAACATGCACTACACCTGCTCTCTTTCAGAAAAGCCACAGGAATGACCAGGAAGATGCAGCAGGCTCACAATCAACTCTAAACAAAGATCAACAAATTACAATTTAACTTTGTATTTATCTCTTTAGCAGCTCCAATTTTCGGCTGGTTTTAATATAGCCCGTTAGTTATTTTTCCTCTTTGCTTTCTTCTTTTGGTGCGTCTGCTTCGGTTGTTTTTTCTTCTACAGCAATAATTTCATCCTTTGTGAAAATAAGATCGAGGTTCAGCAACATGATAAAACTTTCATCTTTTTTCCACATTCCTTTAATAAATTCCGCTTTATACTTTGTACCAATACTTGGAGATGGTTCTATTTGGTTTTCTTCAAGTTCCAGCACTTCACTTACGGCATCAACAAGGATTCCCAGTTTTACTTCTTCGTTTTCAATTTTCAAATTAAGGACAATAATACAGGTATCGACTGTGGGTTCTGTTGGCGTCATGCCAAACTTCACACGCATATCGATAACCGGCAAAACCTGGCCACGCAGGTTTATTACTCCGCTCATGTATTCAGGTGCATGAGGTACTTTGGTTATTGGTTTAAGTTCCAGGATGTTTACAACATTATTGGCGCTTGCTGCAAAAGCCTCTTTCCCAAGTTTAAATGAAAGATATGTTTCCATTTTGTTTGATATGTTTGTTTGATTTTCTGATAATTTTTCTGTCATAATTTATCCTCCTAAATTTTCTTTTATTGTAAATTCATTTATAATTCGATTTGGATCAAGAACCAATGCTACGGATCCATCTCCGAGTATTGTGGCTCCGGAAATAATGTCAATATCTTCATACATTCGTCCCAGTGGTTTAAGAACGGCCTGGTACTCGCCAATAATCTCATCAACAGCAAGTCCCATGTATGTATCCTGGTACTCAACATTTACAATTCTTTCTATTTCGGGTGGTTCGCCGTCTATGTTCAGCTCTTCACGCAAATATATAAATGGGCGCCAGTCTTCATCAGCAAGGAACAGGTTGTTTGTGGCTTCTACAATTTCGGTGTGAGTAAATTCGTATATTTTCTGAACAGCAGACAGCGGTATTACAAAACTTGTTTCGCCAATGCGCACCAACAAACCATCAATTATCGAAAGGGTTAGTGGCAACTTAATGCGTACTGTTGTTCCTTTGCCTTTTTCGCTCGAAATTTCCACATCGCCTCGAAGCTCGGATATTTTTTGCTTAACTACATCCATTCCCACACCTCGTCCGGAGAGGTTTGTAACTTCTCTTACGGTACTGAAGCCCGATAGAAAAACAAGGTCGTAAATTTCTTTTTCGCTAAGTTGTGTATCTTCGTTAATAATTTCCTTATCTATAGCCTTTTGCCTGATATTTTCGAGATCAAGGCCTTTTCCATCGTCAATGATTTCAATATACACATTGGTTCCGGAGTAATATGAGTTAAGGGTTATTCTTCCTTTTGGTGGTTTGCCTTGTTTAATACGGTCTTCCTGCGTATTTTCAATACCGTGGTCGAGGCTGTTACGAATGATGTGCATAACCGGGTCGACCAACATTTCGATGATATTTTTGTCGAGTTCGGTTTCGGTGCCTTTTGTAACAAAATCAACTTCTTTTTTAAGTTCCTGTGATAATTCCCGCACCATGCGCTGAAAGCGTGTAACCATATTAGCTATCGGGATTAATCTTATACTAAAAACATCGTCGCGCAGGCGTCGCGATATTTTTTCAATTTCTTCGGCAATCGGGTCAAGCCCGGGGTAATTGTTATTTTTTGAATACAAAGAAAGCTGCGCCTGAATGGTTACTAATTCGCTAACCCAATTGATAAGGTTGTCGAGTTTGTCGGAGCTTACCCTTATACTTGATATGCTGTGTTCTACTTTTTTCCGGGTATCGGGTTTTACCTCTTTTTCTTCTTTTTCCTGATAAACACCCTCCAAATCCATAATGAGTTCCTGAATTTCAGCAGGTTTAATTTGGGGTCTTTGTTTAAGTGTGTCTTTCAGAATATTTTTTATTGCAGCATCATCAAGCAGGTTGTATTCAGATATTTTGTGGGTTTCAATTTTTGCTTCATCATCGACAAAAATAAAGACATCGATTATTGCATTGATTCCGGCATTTGTACTGAGCAGAATATTCCAGCTCATGTAGGCTTTCTCGGGATCCAACTGATTGAAATCCGGAATTTTCGATGTATCGGGTATTACAATAATATCTCCGAGTTGTCCAAGGTCGTCGAGCAGGTATAGTGGATTTGTACCGTTTTGCATTATGCCCGGATTCGGAACAAAGCGTATAAAATATGTTTTTGTTTTGCTTTCTGCTCTTGCGCCCTGAATTGAGGTATGTTCTTCGGGTGTTTTTTCGTCCAGAGCGGCTTGTATGCGTTCAATAAACTTATTATTGGCCTTTTCCAGGGTCCGCTCAGTGTCGTTTGTTTCATCCAGCAAATTCCTCAAATGGTCTACTGCATCGAGTGTAAGATCGAGTATTTCGCGGGTAACCTCTAATTCATTGTTTCTGATGCGGTCATATATATTTTCGAGGACATGTGTAAACTTATCAATTTTCTCGAAGCCAAACATGGCACTACCACCTTTAAGTGAGTGCATTACCCTAAAGATTGCTTCGATTGTATCTTTGTCTTTAGGGTTTTTATCTAATTGCATAAGCGCCTGTTCCAGGTCGTTAATCTGTTCAGTAGCTTCCTCAATAAATTTCTGTTTAAATGCTTCCATTATCGTACTACTTTATTGATTGCGGCCAAAAGTTTCTCAGGCACAAAGGGTTTAACAATCCACCCGGTGGCTCCGGCTTCTTTTGCTTCTTTTTTCTTGGCAGTTTGCGATTCGGTTGTCAGGAAAAGTATGGGAATGAATTTATAGGCTTCATTTTTTCTGACTTCCCGAATGAGTTCAATGCCATTTTTGTTGGGCATATGAAGGTCGGTAATGATTAGGTCATACGTTGTACCATCCAGAAATTCAAGGGCGTTATCACCATCTACTGCTTTTTGTACTTCGTGACCGGCATTCTCCAGGGTAAAGCTTACAACTTCCCTTATGCTTTCAGAATCATCAACGATGAGTATTTTTTTTCCCATTGTATATCGTTTTTTTACGTTGCTATTTTAATATCTGATAATGAACCTAAAATTACAGATTTTTGTTTTTCATCCAAAGGGCCTTTTAACCTGATTTTTTGTTTTTTTGTCAGGTGTGATTTTTTCAGTGAAATAAGAACCTGAACAAAGGCCATATCCATTTGATTATCTTCCTGAACCTGAAATTCAATAAGGGGTTTATTGAAATCAAGTTTAACTAAGGAATTATAGATTTCCTCTATATGCTGAACATTTAATAAACTATTAAGTTGAACAGTAAGCTTTTCTTTGGTTTCCTTTGTATTTATTAATTGTTTGGCCATAATAGTTTTTATTAATATTTAAAACAATTCCAGGTTATCATCATCTTCTTCTGCTGCTTTTTCTTCTTCTGATTGTCCGCCATGAATTTTTCGTTGCGACTGCATTGTATAGGCTTTTTCCATTGTAGTAAGCAAATCGCCTGCTGCCGAATGATCTTCTGAAAAAGGCAATATCTTTTTATATATGATGTTTAGCTGATTAATTATTTCCTCAACCTCATGCTCATAAAAGTCGTAATACTTAATATTTTCCAGGGTGCTTTTGAGTTGACCATCAAGCTGATTGAAAGCTTCACAGTTTTTAGTTATCAGATTATTTATTTCTTCATATTCTTCAATTAAACTTTTAACCGAGCTCTCCGAAACAGTTTGTTTTTCTATGTTTTTTTGCTGTTCCCCGGCTTTTTTAATAATATCAGGAAGGTTATTGTTTTGATGGGCGGCAACAATTTTACCGATATTGTTGCGGGATTCATTAATGTCGTTTAGTAATGAAACCAATTTTCCGGTAATAGTTTTAATTTCATTTTCAGAACTCAACTTTTTATTTATTTCATTTATTATTGATGAAATATCTTCTTCAATTGATTCCAGTTTTTCATAATGATTTCCATGTGTTTTGATGTAATCTTTTAGCTCTTTATTTGTGGTGGCCAGTTGTTCTATTGATTCGGTTATGGCTTTTGCTTTTTCACAAAGTTGTGTTGTTCCTTTTTTGAGAAGTGCGGTAATTTTTTTGTTTTCAGAGCCATTAAATATACTATAAGAGAGCCCGTTTACATTTTCCAGTGTATTGGCTGTTTCAATAAGTTTCTTTGAAATATTTTCAATGGCGCTTTGATACTCTTTATTGGTTAAAATCAGCTGACCTGCCTGTATTTCAGTAATTCCGGGTATTTGTTTTACATATTCCAATCCTTTTTTAATAATATTTTTTTCTTGTTCAAGATTATTGAGATCATCCAGAATACTTTTGTGTGTATCCTGAATATGTTCAATTTTTTGACGTATAATATCGTGGTATTGAAGGTTGGTAATAACCTGATTGAGGTTCTGAAAACTTTCCTGGTTTTGTTGCTCAATTGATGGTTTAAGCGAATCTGCTTTTTTTATACTTTTTTCGAGAAATGAGATATTACTATCC
>CAYPSX010000083.1:0-15069 GCA_964413185.1 uncultured Bacteroidales bacterium | reverse complement strand
CATGCGTGGTGGTGTGAGAGGGCGAGGGAGTAATCCCTCTACCTACTCGATTGTGTCGTTCAATGGTTTTGCAGATGGCCAGAAAATACTATATTTATACTCAATTTTAATTCAGACAACATAAGAATATGGATAAAAATAATTATGCAATAATAATGGCCGGAGGCATTGGGAGCCGTTTTTGGCCTTGGAGCAGAACCGACAGACCCAAACAGTTTCTAGACGTTCTTGGCACCGGTAAAACACTTATTCAGCAAACATTTGAGCGTATTAGCCAAATATGTCCCAAAGATAATATCCTGATTATCACCAATGAACGTTACGCTTCAACGATAGCCGATCAACTGCCCGATATTCCGGAAGAAAATATTTTAAGTGAACCCCGGGGAAAGAATACAGCACCCTGCATTGCATTTGGTGCATTCAAAATTCATAAAAAGAACCCGGCAGCAAATATTCTTGTAGCACCATCAGACCATATCATATTAAAAGAAGAATTATTTGCGAAAGTTGTAAATAAAGGATTCGAATATGTAACAGCAAACGATGTACTGTTGACAATAGGAATTGAACCGCATAAACCGGAAACAGGTTATGGTTATATCCAGTCAAAAGGCGATATAATTGAACAAGATGGCGATCAATGGCAACTTTCATCGGTGCAAGCATTTCGTGAAAAACCCGATTTAAAAACAGCCCAAAAATTCCTCGATAGTGGCGACTATTTTTGGAACGCCGGAATTTTTGTGTGGTCGGTAGAATCAATATTGAAAGCATTTCGAACACATCTGCCCAAAATGCATGACCAGTTTGCCAGATATGAAACAACATTCAACACAAAGGAAGAGTATGCTGCCATAACAGATATTTTTAATCAATGCGAAAGTATTTCCATAGACTATGGCATTATGGAAAAAGCCAAAAATGCTGTTGTAATCAGTACAGACATTGGTTGGTCAGACCTTGGTTCATGGAGCGCTCTCCATGAATTGTCCGCAAATGATAGTTTTGGGAATACAAGTAATAATGAACGAACCTTGTTTTACGATGCGAAAAATTGCATTGTAAGAGCCGATGAAGACAAAGTTGCAGTAATTGAGGGGCTGGAAGATTACATCGTAATTGAAGAAGAAAAAGCACTACTTATTTGCAGAAAACAAAACGAACAGTTAATCAAGAAATTTGTGAAAGATATTTCCACCCAATTTGGAGATGGATTTGTATAGCGTTTTTGGTATGCAACTAAAATAATTGATTTCTGTACTAAAGCCTGTGATAATAGAAAAAATCCGGAGCTAAATACTAACTCCGATATTTTTTATGTTCACTTTTTATTTTCTTAAAAAAGTGTTAACTTGACCAAGCCTAAAACAGAAATTTGCTTATTGTGAAGATTGCTATTCTTGCTATATGGCTTGTTGTACAAACAGGGGTTTTTGCCCAAAACAAAGACTCGGTTTCACTTGCATGTATTCAAGACCAGTTAGATAAGTCTGCACAGATGCTTTTTAGAAAACCGGATTCTGCCCATTATTATGCAAATCAAGCCAAAATAAAAGCCGTAAACATCAACAATAAAAAATTCATTGCCGAATCAAATAAATATATCGGTCTGTATTATTATATAAGAACGCAATACGATTCTGCTTTGTATTTTTTTAATCTGGCAGAAAAAAACCTCGATAGAGCAAAAGATTCAGCCCAATTAGTGCGAATATGGGCAAATAGAGCCAATATTTATGCTGAAACAAAACAATTTGAAAAAGCTTTGGAAATATATTTTGATGTGCAGAAATGGTTTAAGGCAAACAAAGATGCTTTCAGTTTGGCGAAAATTAATGCAACAATCGCCAATATTTATGCAATGAAAAATCAAAATGAAGAAGCTTTATTCCATTACCACAATGCAAAACGCGATTTTGAAAAACTTGGCAAACCGGAAGAGCTATCTGTGGTTATTCAGAATATTGGACTTGTATATATGCAACAAGAACAGCTGGACTCAGCCTTTTTATTTATGCACGAAGCCAGGGGGTTTTGTAAGTCACAAGGGTTGCTGCTTCCCGAAGCCACATGTCTGGGGAATTTGGGCGAAATACACCACAAATTAGGCAATACCGATTCTGCAATACACTACCTGAACAAAGCACTTGCAGGTTTTAAGCAAACAGGGTCTAAGCGTCATCAAACAAAATTATACTTACAGAAAGCAATTATTCTTCAGGAAACCGGCAATTTACAAAGTGCCCGGAATAATCTTCAGAACGCAATGGAAATAGCCCGGAAAGAACATTTTTCATCCTTGATGGAAGATATCTATAAGCAACTATATATTACCTCAAAAAAAGCCAATGACCTTCCAAAAGCCTTATTATATCATGAGAAATATGCGCAAGTTCGGGATAGTATTTATGAGAACCGGTTAAAGTCACGCGAAGACGCACTATTAGCAAAATATAGCGTTTCGAAGCGCGATCAGGAGATTGAATTATTAAAACTCAAAGACAATTTGAAAGCAACCTTGATTGCCAAACAAAAAGGCGTAATGGTTTTATTTGGGGCAATTGTAGTTCTGTTAGGCATTTTAGTTTTTGTGTTGATGAATCGCAACAGGTTGAAAAACAGGGCGAATAAACTATTAAACGAGAAAAATGAGGAAATCACATCGCAAAGTGAAGAAATAAATGCGCAAAACGAAAAATTGCGACAGCAAAAATCCGAAATTACAGATAGTATTGATTATGCCAGATTCATACAGTGGGCCATTTTTCGAACATCAACAGAAAATACACTAAACTATTTTAAAATAAATCAACCGAAAGATATTGTTAGTGGAGATTTCTTCTGGTATCAACAAACCGATGACTTTCATTATGTAGCAGTAGCAGACTGCACCGGCCATGGTGTAGCAGGAGCCTTTATGAGTGTGTTGGGGTTCACTTTCCTGAATGAAGTTTTCAATGAATTACAAAATAGTGATGTGAACCTCATGCTTGAAAAATTAAGGGCAAAAATCAAAACCGCATTGCATCATACCCAGGCAGGAGGCGGTAGTAAAGATGGCCTTGATATTGCCCTGATCAGAATTGACAAACAACAGAAAAAACTCGAATTTTCCGGCGCCTACAGACCTTGCTGGATATTCTCCCCAACTGGTTTCACAGAACTTAAAGGCGACCGCCAGCCAATTGGCAGCCACCCAAAAGAAAAGCCGTTTACAATGCAGCAGCATAATCTTGAGCCAAATTCTGCCATTTATTTATTTACCGATGGTTATACCGATCAGGTAGATGGAGAGACAGGAAAAAAGCTTACAATTCTTGGCTTGAAAAACTTTTTGCTACAAATCAATAAAATACCATTCCAAACCCACGAACAAAAAATTCACGAGCATATTAAAACCTTCATTGGAGAAGCCCCGCAAATTGATGATATCTTAATTAGCGGCATTCAAATAAACAAAGAGTGACCTTTGTTGGATTGCTCAACGACACTTCATGTTTCCCTTTAATTCTTAAAAAGAACCAATTTTTTCCCCTTTTTGCGAAATAGCAATAAAATATTAATTTTGTGTTTTATTAGCTTTTAGATTTAAAGATATTTGAGAAATGTTACTAAAGCATAACGTTGATTTGACAATATCTGACATGGAGTCGGTTATCTTAGGTGAAGATGTTTCAATAAGTCAAGATACAATCAAAATAATTGAAGAAAACCATAAATTTTTAGTTGATTTTGCAAAGAACAAAATTATTTATGGAATAAATACCGGGTTTGGTCCAATGGCTCAATACAGAGTTGAAGACGACAAGCTCCGGCAATTGCAATATAACCTGATCAGAAGCCACGCGGCCGGGGCTGGAGAGCGCATACCAGATTTGTATGTACGTGCCGCCATGCTCGTTCGCCTGAAAAGTATATTGCAAGGAAAATCAGGCGTACACAGTTCGTGCGCCACCCTGTTGGAAACATTTATTAACAAGGGAGTAGTGCCGGTAATCCCTGAGCACGGAGGCGTTGGAGCCAGCGGCGATTTGGTGCAACTGGCGCATCTGGCATTAACACTTATCGGCGAGGGCGATGTATTGTACAATGGAAAAATACAAAATACTTCCAACGTTTTTAAAGCGCTACAACTTAATCCGATCGAGGTGAAATTGCGCGAGGGATTGGCATTAATCAATGGAACATCGGTAATGACCGGCATTGGGTTGATCAACACAATTCAGGCCAGGAAGCTGACAGAGTGGTCGTTAATAGCAGGAGCAATGCTCAACGAAATTGTAGCATCATTTAATGATCATTTTTCACACATTCTTAATAATGTGAAGAAGCACACCGGCCAGCAAAAAATTGCAGAACTACTCCGCAATATACTTCATGATAGCAAGCTTATCAGCCGTCGCGGCGATTATTTTTACAAAAAAGTAGAAGAACACGAAGTTTTTGGAAGGAAAGTACAGGAATATTATTCACTGCGCTGTATACCGCAAATACTTGGCCCGATTTACGATACACTATCACATACAGAAAAAGTTTTGGTTGATGAGGCCAACTCCGTGAGCGACAACCCAATTATTGATACAGACACACAGAATGTTTATCACGGAGGTAATTTTCATGGAGATTATGTAGCTTTCGAAATGGATAAACTCAGGATTGCCGTCACAAAATTAAGCATGTTGTCAGAGCGACAGTTGAATTTTACAGTCAACTCAAAAATAAATGAAATACTTCCGCCATTCGTTAACCTTGGCAAACTGGGGCTTAACTTAGGAATGCAGGGAGCACAATTTACAGCCACATCAACAACAGCTGAAAACCAAACTATCGCTAACCCAATGTCAACCCATAGCATCCCAACAAACAATGATAATCAGGATATCGTGAGCATGGGCACGAATGCAGCAATGCTTACTAAGCGATCTATTGATAATGCATTTCAGGTATTGGCAATTGAAATGATGGCGCTTATTCAAGCCGTTGATGCGCTTAAAGTTCAATCGAAACTCTCATCAAAAACGTTTGAGGTTTATAAAGCATTGCGAAAAATTGTACCCGCGTTTATTGAAGATACACCTAAACATAAAGATATTGAACGTGTTAAAGAATATATGTCAGAAACAAAGCTGAATTTGAAATAAAGAAATACAAATTTAATAAAGGAAAAATGAAGTACGCATTGGTAACGGGTGGTTCCCGGGGAATAGGAAAAGCAATTTGTATACAGCTTGCGCGTGAGGGCCATCATGTTATTATAAATTATAGAACCAATACACAGGAAGCTCAAAAAACACTTGATGAAATCGAGCAGAATGGCGGCAGTGGAGAGCTGTTGCCATTCGATGTTTCAGATGCCGCTGACATTGACCAAACGTTGGGGCAATGGATGGAAAATAACCAGGATAAGCATATTGAAGTGCTTGTAAACAATGCCGGTATTACACGCGACAACCTGATGGTTTTCATGACCGATGATGAATGGAGAAATGTAATTACAACCAATCAGGACAGTTTCTTTTATGTGACACGTAAGTTGCTGAAAAATATGCTTGTCGAAAAAAACGGACGCATCATTAATGTTGTATCGCTTTCCGGCCAAAAAGGACAGCCCGGTCAGGTAAATTATGCTGCCACTAAGGCAGCCGTTATTGCAGCAACAAAATCACTTGCTATGGAAATTGGCAAGAAAAAAGTTACCGTTAATGCAGTTTCCCCGGGATTTATACAAACCGACATGACTGCTGAGATGGATGAAAAACAACTAAAATCGTTAATTCCACTGAATAGATTTGGACAACCCGAAGAAGTTGCTGAAGTAGTATGTTTTCTTGCTTCAGAAAAAGCATCCTATATTACAGGTGAAACAATTTCGGTGAATGGTGGTATATATAGTTAATTATTTTTATAATTATGAACAGAGTTGTAATAACAGGTACAGGCATTTATTCGACTATTGGAAAGAATAACGAGGAAGTAAAAAATGCCTTGTATGAAGGGAAATCAGGCATTGGTGTTGATCCCAGAAGGATTGAATACGGATTTAATTCCCCGCTGACAGGCATGCTCGACATCCCGAATCTTAAAGGAGTTATTCCCAGGAGAATGCGTGTAGGTTTGGCAGAACAGGGGATTTATGCCTATGTAGCAACTCAGGAGGCATTAAAAATGTCCAAATTGGATCCGGAATTTCTCGAAAATAACGAAGTAGGAATTTTGTATGGAAATGATAGCTCAACAACACCCGTAATTGAAACTGCCGATGTACTTCGCGAGAAGAAAAATACAACACTGATCGGTTCAGGAGCCATATTTCAGTCAATGAATTCCACTATTTCTATGAATCTTTCGGTAATATTAAAACTCAAAGGAATCAACTTTACTATAAGCGGCGCTTGTGCCAGTAGCTCCCATGCCATCGGAATGGCTTATGTGCTTATCAAACAGGGATTGCAGGATATCGTAGTTTGTGGCGGAGGCCAGGAAGTTAATGCCGAGTCAATGGCTAGTTTTGATGCATTGGATGCATTTGCCAAAAACACTGACGAACCGGAAAAGGCATGCAGGCCCTTCGACAAAAACCGCACAGGGCTTGTTCCAAGTGGCGGTGCTGCAACTGTTATTGTTGAAAGCCTCGAATCTGCATTGAAAAGAGGAGCCACGATACTTGGCGAAATTAGAGGATATGGCTTTTCATCAAATGGCGATCATATTTCAGTACCTAATGTGGATGGCCCGGTAAGATCGCTTGAGAAATGCCTCAAAGATGCTAAAATGGCAACAAAAGAAATTGATTATATTAACGCACATGCCACTGCAACACCGGTTGGCGACTTGAATGAGGCTAAGGCCTTAAGCCACATTTTTAAATCAGCGAACATACCTGTAAGCTCAACCAAATCGATGACCGGCCACGAAATGTGGATGGGCGGAGCAAGTGAAGTTATTTACTCCCTGCTCATGATGCAAAACAACTTTATTGCACCCAATATAAATTTAGAAGAACCCGATGAGGAGGCAAAGTACCTTAATATTATCAGTAAAACACAAGAAGCGAAAATAAACACGTTCCTTTCCAATTCTTTTGGATTTGGAGGAACAAATTCAACACTAATAATATCAAAATATAAAAAGTAATATTCCTATGACAAGATCGGAAATTGAAGAAAAGATCAATCACTTCTTAGTGGATGAGTTCGAGATTGAAGAAGAAGCCATTAAAGAAGATGCGCATCTTATGAACGACTTGGGCATTGAAAGCCTTGATTTTGTTGATATTGTCGTTGTAATTGAAAAAGACTTTAATTTTAAAGTTAACCGCGAGGATATAGCAAAAGTACGTACACTTAAAGATCTTTATAATTACATCGAAGAGAATTTAAATAAGTAGCGCCAGATGGCAAAATGGTCAGGTAAATCAAGAGGGGGTAAATTTGGGTATGCATTTTTTATATCGTTACTCAAAAAAACAAACCCTCGTGTTACCTATTTTTTTATCTATTTTGTTGCCCTCTATTTCTTGTTTTTTTCTGATAAAAAACCATTGAAATTTTATTTCCGAAAAATTCATAAGTATAGCCCGGCTAAAACTTTTCTCAGTATTTATAAAAATTATTGCTTATTAGGCCAGTCAATCATTGATAAAATAGCAGTGATGGCTGGCCTGAATGCTAAATTTACGTACGATTTTGACGGGGAGTCTTATTTGCACGACATGGCAGAAGCCGATGAGGGAGGAATGCTCATAAGCGCACATATTGGTAATTGGGAAATAGCCGGCCAACTCTTAAAAAGAATCAGTTCACCTGTCAATATTGTCATGTACCAGGCCGAATACGATGGCATAAAAAAGGTTATGGAACAAAACGAAGTTAAACACACCGCTACAATTATCCCCATAAAAAATGATTTTTCACACTTAATTGAGATATCAAAAGCTTTTGAAAGAAAAGAAATCGTTGTAATGCATGGCGACCGCTTTTTACCCGGCACCAATACCGTAGCTGTTGATTTTATGGGTAAAAAAGCCCGCTTCCCAACCGGGCCGCTCTACTTAGCCAGTAAGAATAAAGTGCCGGTATCTTTTGTATATGCTGTAAAAGAAACACCATCTCACTACCATTTTTTTGCCACACCACATAAACGCTTTGCCTATCCATCTAAAATAAAAGAACGAAAACAAGAATTAACTGCCATGGTGAAAACGTACGTCAATTCAATTGAACCAATGGTAAAAAAATATCCCTTGCAGTGGTTCAATTATTTTGCGTTTTGGGAGGAAGAACAGAACCATAAACCGTAAACTGACGGAACATAACCTGTTTTGCGAAAGCGGAAAGAATCAGTAGAACTCTTCACGTTGTTATTGTTTTATCGAGTAAATATACATCTTATTAGGATATTCAATTAATAGTTAGCATATTGCATATTATTTAAAAAAATTATCACATTGAACTACACCGGAAAAATAAGTGACCTCATACCCCAGGCAGAACCCTTTATAATGATATCTGAGTTAGTAAGCGTCACTCCAACACAAGTACATACAAAACTGCTTATAAAGAACGATAATGTTCTTTGCGTTAATGGACTGTTTCTGGAACCCGGACTTATTGAGAACATAGCACAATCAGCAGCAGCCATGACTGGTTATAATGCTGTTGTCAATAATGATGAAGTTAAAAAAGGGTTTATCGGAAGTGTAAATAACCTTGAAATTCATCGTTTACCAAAAACAGGAGAAACATTGAACACACACGTATCAATTGAGAATCAGGTTATGAACGTGCATATAATTCAAGGAACAATTTACCTTGGCGAAGAATTAATAGCCCGGGGCGAAATGAAAATATTCCTCGAAGAATAACTAAATTTAAAAACTAGCATTATGAAAAAATCAGGCCGGTTTAAACGGTTGTGGTCAAATGAGTTTTGCTTATATGCAAGGTAATGATTCAGATTATATTGCTTTTGTTGATAATCCCAAAAATATTGAACTGAGTCCGGAAGACGGCGTTCCTTCAGCACATAAAGATGGACGTGGGGGCTTTATTACGACATATAAAATTGATAATGAAACAGGTAATTTGGGAAAACATACAATTTGCGATTTAACAGACATAGATGGAACAAAAGCATATCAGTTTAAAACGAATCGTATATTTAAAGTTGGAAACGGACAATTTCTCACAGAAATTTATATCAAAAGAAAAGAAGATGCCATGGTTAAGTTTAAGATTAACTGATCTGGCGTATTTGAAAATAATCGAAAAATTGCACCTTTGCAGTTGAAGCACTACCTGATATTTTACATTTCAGGCAGTGCTTTTGGCATTTTACTGCTGAATTCGAGTTAGCAAAAGTAAAAAGCATCTATGTATTACATAATTTTTGAAAATTTTGTTAATATTGAAAGATAATCACAAGTTATCTTCACAAATACAATTTCATGACAAAAAGAAAAATATTAATAAACAGACATACTACAAGAACACGATTTAGTGAAGTCGATGCTATGGGCGTAGTTTGGCATGGAAACTATGTCAAATACCTGGAAGATGGAAGAGAAGCCTTTGGCGATGAGTTTGACCTGGGGTATTTTGATGTGTTTGAAGATGGATATATGACTCCCATTGTAAAAATTGATATCGACTACAAACACATGATAAAGTATGGTGAAGAAGTGCTCATTGAAACAGAATTTATTCCCACACAAGCCGCTAAAATCATATTTCATTACAAAGTATACAAAGTAGCCACCAATAAACTTGTACTTACTGCAAAAAGTGTTCAGGTTTTTTTGAATAAAAATTATGAATTACAAGTAACAGTTCCTGAATTCTATAATAAATGGAAAGAAAAATGGGGCGTTGCTTAGTAATTTGCAAAAATTTAGCAATTCAACTCAAAATTAAATGAGAAAGGTTTATACAGAAAGCACAAATATAACAACACCTCTCGGATATACTACTGAGGAAAATGCCCGAAAGGTTTTTGCCGGGGAAAGTGGAATCAGGCTGAATGAAAATAAATCACTTTCGCCCAAACCCATTTTGGCATCGTACTTTGATAAAGAAGAGATTAATGAGGTTTTTGCGCCTTTACAAAGTAAACAAACGTATACCCGGTTCGAAAAATTGGCGATTCTATCTGTGAAAGATGCCATAGAACGTTCAAGTATCGATTTGTTTTCAGAACGTACATTGTTTATACTCTCAACAACGAAAGGAAATATCGAATTACTTGAAGAAAAGAATAACGGGCAGTTTCCGGTTTCGCGACAGAAACTTCAGGCAGCCGCACAAGTTATTGCCGGTTTTTTTGGTTTTCAAAACAAACCTTTAGTTGTTTCCAACGCTTGCATTTCAGGTATTGCAGCACAAATTGTCGGGCGCCGGTTAATTGCCGATGGCCATTACGACCATGTTGTTGTAAATGGAACTGATGTACTGAGCCGGTTCATTGTTTCAGGTTTCCAATCGTTTTTCACATTGAGCGAAAAGCCTTGCAAACCTTTCGACAGCTCACGCGATGGATTAACGCTGGGCGAAGGCTCGGCCACTATAGTGCTTACAAGCAATAAAAAAGAAATAGAAATGGTCAATGGTGCCACAAGCAACGACGCCAATCATATATCAGGTCCTTCACGTACAGGCCAGGGTTTGCTTGTAGCTATTGAGAATACGTTAAAAAATTATCACGATATTAGTTTCATATCAGCGCATGGAACCGGAACTCCATACAACGATGATATGGAGTCAAAAGCAATTACCCGGGCAGGCCTTGCGCAAGTTCCCGTCCACAGCCTGAAAGGATATTTTGGACATACACTTGGAGCTGCCGGAACTATTGAAACCATTGTAAGTTTGGAGTCGTTGAAAGAAAATAACCTAATAAAATCACTTGGCTGTGAAACCCCCGGCACGGCAGAAAACATAAATATTATTATGAAACCGGCCAGTCAAAAAAATCATGCAATTCTAAAACTAGGCTCCGGTTTTGGGGGGTGCAATGCAGCTGCTTTATTCGTACAAAATGGATAATATATTTATTAACAAACGAGTTAAAATAGAAGAAAACAAAGTTTGGGTCAATGGCCAACTGGTGCATCAGGATGATGAGAACACCGATTTTGCCGGTTTTGCCAAAGCACTTTATAAAAAGTTGGAATGTAAATACCGGAAATTTTATAAAATGGATGCCATGTCCAAATTGGGTTTTCTTGCATCTGAATATTTACTCAGCGATACCGACCAGGAAGAATTACAACCTGATGAAAAATCGGTAATTTTGGCTAACTCATCAGCATCTTTGCAAACAGATCAGCAATACCAAAAAACAATTGCAGATATGCCCAGCCCGGCTGTTTTTGTATACACTTTGCCCAATATCGTAATTGGCGAAATTTGTATTAGGCATAACATTCAGGGAGAAACAACCTTTTTTGTCGATGATGAATTGAACAACACCTTTTTTTATAACTATATTGCACATATTTTTCAAAACACAGCAACCAGACTTTGCGTAGCCGGTTGGCTGGAAATGTCGGCAAAAGGGAAATACCTTGTAGACATGTGGCTGATTACAACAAAAGAAGGACAAGAAGAATTTAGTGAAAATATATTAAAACAATTAAAAATAGAATAAAATGGAAGATTTGGCTGCCCGTTTAAAAGTTCAGCTTATAGAACAGCTTAATTTGGAAGACGTTGAACCCGATGAAATTAGCACAGAAGACCCTTTGTTTAATGAAGGTTTAGGTCTTGATTCAATAGATGCCCTTGAAATAATTGTGCTTTTAGAAAAAGAGTATGGTCTAAAAATAGAAGATCCAAAAAAAGGGAAAGAAGTGATGTATTCTGTCAAAACATTAGCTGATTTCATCCAAAAGAATAAAAACTAGGAGGATATCGTTATGTCTAGTCCAATCTATGTAACCGGAATGGGATGCATCTCGGCAATTGGGGATAATGTACCCGACTGTTTAAAAGCCTTAAGAACCGCCCAAACAGGTATCGGCCCGATAAATGTGCTCCAAACCAGACATAAAGGGACCTTTAAAGTAGGTGAGGTTAAGCATTCAAGCGAGGAGTTGCTCGAAATTATTGGCTTACCCAAATCAGAGATGTCTGCATATACACGCACTACATTATTGGGACTTATCGCCGCACAGGAAGCCATCATCGATGCCGGGATTAAAACTGGCGAAAGTGATTTAAAAACAGCATTAATTTCTGCAACTACAGTAGGCGGAATGGACAAGACTGAACTGAAATATGGCGATTCAGGTACAAACCTTGATTATGTGCATACGCATCCCAGCGGCGATTCTACCGATAAAATTTGTAATTACCTCGGAATTTCCGGCTATCGAACAACCCTCAGTACTGCCTGCTCTTCAGGTACCAATGCAATTATTCACGGCATCAGGCTTATTAAAAACGGTATTGTTGACCGTGCCATTGTCGGAGGTACCGATGCGTTGTCGAAATTTACCCTGAATGGCTTTAATTCACTCATGATTTTCGATAAAGAACAATGCAAACCCTTTGATAATAATCGCAATGGGTTGAATCTGGGTGAAGCCGGCGCTTTTATTGTAATTGAATCTGAAAAATCTGCCCTGGCTCGTAAGAAAAAACCAATCTGCAAAATTGCCGGATTTGCCAATGCCAATGATGCCTATCATCAAACAGCATCATCGCCCGAAGGTGAAGGCGCTTATCTTGCCATGAAAGAAGCTTTGACTGTTGGTCATTTAAAACCTTCGCAAATAGATTACATCAATGTGCACGGAACAGGAACAGAGAACAACGACCTGTCAGAGGGCGTGGCCATTGAACGGCTGTTTGGAGATGATGTGCCGAAATTTAGTTCCACAAAATCTTTCACAGGTCACACGCTGGGCGCAGCAGCAGCAGTAGAGGCTGTGTTTTCTGTTTTATCCATCAGACACAACCTGATTTATCCGAATTTGAATTTTTCGGAACAAATAGCAGAACTCAACATCAGCCCTGAAACCGAACTAACTGAAACCCCGGTCAATTATGTACTTTCAAATTCGTTTGGGTTTGGCGGAAATAATTCATCCATAATTTTTACAAAATAACCGAGAAATGAGTGTTTATTTAAAATCAGCAGAAGCAATATCGGCTCAACATACATTCAATACCGACCAATTTTTGGATGAAATACAATCACTTAAAGATCAAAAGTATTTCGCAGTTATTGAACCTGAGTATAAAGATTTTATAAAACACAGGTACTTACGGCGCATGAGTAAGGTTGTGAAGATGGGTACCGCATGTTCTTTGAAAGCACTAAAAAGTGCAAATGTTCAAAACCCCGACGCCATAATTCTTGGCACCGGCCTGGGATGCCCGGCAGATACAATCAAGTTTCTGGATCAGATCGTAAATAACGATGAGTTATTACTAAACCCGACCGCTTTCATCCAATCTACACACAACACAGTCTCAGGCCAACTAGCGCTTTTGTTAGGCTGTAAAAACTACAACTTTACCTATACGCAAAAAGATTTTTCTTTTGAAACAGCGCTTATGGATGCTTTTTTGATGCTTGGAGAGGAAAAATATCAGGATATTTTAGTTGGCGGAGTTGATGAAATGACGCCCAAAGTATATGAATTACTGAACAAAGCCGGTTGCGTAAAAACGGAATCTGAGCCAATTGATGCCCCGAAAACAAAAGGGTTTATACCCGGCGAAGGAGGTGGTTTTTTTGTACTTTCCAATAAAGATGATGCAACAAAAATTGCCCGCATTTTGGGTGTTTCGCTCTTTGAACATACCAATCAACATCAAATTCCAGCAGCATTAAGGCAAATTATGGAGGATAATAGCCTTAAACCCAATGATATTGATGTTGTTGTTTCAGGTGATAATGGGGACATTCATTCCAAGAAATTTCACACAGAAGTGCGTTCATTGTTTGATAATGCTATTCATACTGCATATAAACATTTAATCGGAGACTTTTATACGGCCAGCAGTCTGGGCATGTGGATGGGAGCTAGAATTATTGAAAAACAACACATTCCAGACAAAATTCGGCTGAATAAAAAACCTGCAAACCAAATAAATAATGTACTTGTCCATTCGCATAACCGTGCCTATGGTCATGCATTCGTATTATTGGCCAAATGCTGAAGTTTTATTTAACGACCATAATTTTTACTTTGTTGGGTTTTGTCTCCCTTTGGTTATGCATGCCCGGCGAGCAGTGCGTTGTGTTGATTAGCGCTGTTGTTCTGTCGTATTTTGCCATTGTAGCTTACGGCGCCGCAAATATCAGGGCCGGATTTTTTCTTGATGCAGTGTGTTCTAACCCCTACTCATCCAATAAAATAGCCATAACTTTTGATGATGGCCCGCATGCAGAAAATACCGAAAAAATTCTCAGTCTTTTAAGTCAGTACAATGCAAAAGCCAGCTTTTTTATGACCGGTAAGCATGCCGAAAAATACCCGGAAATAGTACTGAAAGTTCATAATAAGGGGCATTTGGTGGGTAATCATTCCTACAATCACAATTTTCTTTTTCCCGTGGAATATTTTTCAGGCATGCTTTCAGATGTATCGCATGCGCAAAATGTTTTAACAGATATTGTGCGTAATGAAGTACGCTATTTCCGACCGCCATTTGGTGTTACAAATCCTACAGTTGCCCGCGTTGTGAAACGGTTGAATTTGGTTGCAGTCGGTTGGAGTATTCGCACTTTCGATACAACCAACCGGAGCCGGGAAGCCATCATCAAAAATATTCGAAATAAATTAAAAGCCGGCGACATCATTTTACTGCACGACCATTCTGCACACGCGGAATGGCTGCTGGAACAGATTCTTCAGCTGGCGAAGGAACGCAATTTTGAGCCGGTTACCGTGGAAACACTTCTAAGTGATTCCTAAGTTTATGTAATTGTATATTAATTATTCCTTGTTTGTTGATTGTACCAGAGAAGGTTGCTTTGTAGCCGCATGAAGAAAAATGCGTGAAGAAAATCTGCTTATTATGACGTCAAAATTTGCGCTGCTTGAGGGGGTGTATCAAA
>CAYPSX010000082.1:0-15090 GCA_964413185.1 uncultured Bacteroidales bacterium | reverse complement strand
GTGGAAAAAGAGATTTTTGAGGTGCGAGAATTTATCGAAAATGCTTTTCAAAGCTATAAAAAGCGTGGTATTCTGCTGAACAAAAAAGATTTAGAATACATTGGCAAATATGCAGGTTACCTTTTTCTTTCGCCGGAACCGGACAAATTTGTCAAGGCCAGCCGCGATTACCTGAAACGAAAATTTCGCGCTGTGCGGTGGATTCAGGCTGTAACGGGCGTAGTGTTCCTGCTGACTCTGGTTTTTATTTTTATGTACGTCAATGAGCAGGGTTCAAAACAAAGAGCAGAAGATATGGCTGTCAGCTCCATGATGAAAATGCAATCCATCTACAACCGACACAAAAAAGCCACAGAAGCCTGGGAGGAATATCAATCGCCGATAACACGCAAAGCGGTTTACGATTTGTATTTCGATATGCTGGAAGATGATCGTTTTTCGGAAAAATTGAAACAGGATATTCCTGTGCTTGACACCAATGCATTTCCCATTGTTGACATACAGTTTACACGCGATGATCAACGTATTGTGGGTTACGATTCCGCCAACCGGATTTGTATTTGGGAATTACCCGGTGGTATGTTAAAAAATTTTGACCCCGGACTGGATTCCATCACTTACATGCAGATCAGTCGCACAGGAAAATACGTGGCCACGTTAACCGATTCTAATGTTTACGTATGGCATGAAACCAGTAAACTGCAATTTAAAAAACCGATTCAAAAGAAGGATTATCCATTCAATGTGGTAAAATTCATCAATACCCATGAACAAATTGCTGTACTTGATGGAAATGGCAACTGGCAAATACTGAACATACGAGGCGAACCGGTACAAACTTTTGTGAATGATACGGCGTTTATTTCCAATATCGACATTTCACCCAATGAGCGGTTTATGGCTTCTGCGGATACAGCCGGTTATATTACGGTCTATTATTTCAATAAAAAGCGCAAACAGTATGATCTTTACAATTCATTCAATAAATCTAATGGCCAACTGAAAACCATTGATTTTTCAAAAGATAACCGGCATTTGTTGAGTTTAACCATTAAAAGTTATGCAAGTTATGCAATTCAGACGTTAAATGGAGAAATTGCATTTGACAGGCCTGGTTATTACCTAATAGCAAAACCCATAAACATGCAATTTAGCCAAAGTGGGCAGCAATTGATTTTCTACTATAAAAATCTGAAATCAAAAGATCAAAGAGTTTCATTTTATAAAAATAGATTGCTTTACGATAAGGCAAAGGATTATAAGAAATTTCAAACAGCTTTTCCGGCTATTGTTCATAAATTTATTGGTTCACGGTTTGAGAAAATTTCAGTCTCATCTAACAATCATTTTGTCAATGTTAAATTTCCGGAAAAAGATCAGGGTTGCCTGATGAGTATTGATGGTGCCCTTGTTTATAAGCAATATCCCGGCCATCACATGACTTTTTCTAATGATGCCCGTTATTTTGCTAGAGTAAATCAAAATAATGTTCATCTTGTTTTTCTTGATATGCAAACCATCATGAAAAGGCAAAAAATGTTGATTGATGAATACTACCAGGTAGACGATAAGATTGATGATTAAAACGATTTCTCGCCACGAACGCCACGATAAAAACACGCCACGATCGCAACGAGTTTCTACGTTGCGCTCGTGGCGTCTTCGTTGCGAGCGTTGCGTGAAATAAAATCGAATTCTTTATTGGTAGGAGGTACGATGAAATTTCAAGGCACAAAAAAATTATTACAACCCCTCTTTCGACATCAGCGGAACTTCGCCCATGCTAAATGTAAGATTACCTGAACGACCTGAAATGAATTGCCATGTGTCCGGGAAAATGAAATTCAAAATTAGTAATGCAAACACAAAAATCATGGGTAAAACAATACCCCGGTAGAAGAATTTTTTATGAAAAGATGTCCACTCCAGGTAATCTGAATTCGGTAATGTGAAAAATAATGAAAGTATGCTAATTATAAATAAAATAGCACCGGTACTAAGTAGCACATTTCCGAAGTTGTTCCTATCCAGGAGAAAAAGAATTCCAAGAACGGAAAGTATTAGAATAATATTTATGACAAGGCCAAAACGAGAAATAAACGGATTGTTTTTAATTTTTATAACAGATTGAAAGGCCATTATAATAAATCCCACGATGGCTACTATGAGCCCCAAATAACCAAAAAAAATAGTCCCTGGGCTAAAAGTTCTAAATAGGAAGCTTAAAACTACGACTCCAAAAATATAAAAGAAGACGTTATGAATAGGGACAATGTAAAAAAGAAATGTAAGAATACTAATAAATATGAGAATTAGAGAAATTGTATAAAAAATACCAGGAAGAATATTTATTTCCCTTATAAAACCGCGAGTTAGTGATAATGAAATAATTGAAACAAAAACAGTAATTAGGATTATCCTGAAAGCAATTCTCTTTTTTTTATTTTTTATCAATCTTGTCATGCCATTTTGTTTTTTGCAATTTAACAATTTTAAAACAAAAAAGCTCCCTCTACAACCCCAAAACCGAATGTTGGTTTGCAAAATAGTCTAATTTCGTTCGCTTACAATTTGCTTCTCATAAAATAACTCAATAATTATAAAAGGGCTAAAGCCCGGCAAGCTTTCAGGCACTGTAGCCCTGCCATATGACAACCGGGCAAAATCTAATATCCAAAATCAAAAGTCCATTCACCATGATACATTCCCCTTTCAAATTCCTCGACTCCTACACCAAAGATGACAGTTCCATTTTCTTCGGATGCGAACATTAAATCCCAAAGACGGTTATTCAAGGCGCCGTTTGGAATTTGTCTTATTGGGATTTGAGGCTTTTTTTAAAGTGGATATCCGAAAAGTGGATTGTATACTTTGTAATTTTTTAAATGGAACATGCCCTTTTCATCCACAGTGCAGGCTAATACGCAGTTTGTGTTTTTCTTAAACAATGGGGCGACTTTATTAAAATTCAGTTTGCGTTTATCTGGTTGTTCGGCATACTTGGCCTCAATTAACGTGTGTGATGTGTCGTCTTCGATAATAAAATCCATTTCGACCCCATTTTGGTCACGGTAATAGAATAAGTCTCTTCCGGGTTTTAATCCATTTTTTATAAATTCCGTTGCTATAAAATTTTCAAAAAGGTTGCCTTTATAATTAGAGTTGTCTAATGATTGCAGAGAAATAATATTAAGTAAATGAGCAGCAAGGCCATTGTCAGAAAAGTATAACTTGGGTGATTTAATTAATCTTTTGCCTAAATTTTTATAATAGGGAGGCAGCATTACCAAAATTCCTGATATTTCTAAAGCGGATATCCATGATTTTACTGTATTGACGGCAACACCCAGATCTTTTGATATGTCACTATACTTTACTAATTGTCCCGTACGATGGGCAACCAAAGTTAGAAAACGCCTAAAATCGGCTAAGCTTGAAACTTGTATAATTTGTCGCAAATCGCGTTCAAGATAAGTTTGTATGTAATCTTCATAGAATTCATCCGGATTGATGGATTCTGCCCATAATTCAGGAAATCCGCCTTTCCATAACATGTCTTTTTTTTGTTTATCAAATCCGGCATGCATGAGCTCATCGGCCGAAAGTGTTCCCAAATTAATAATGCTTATTCGTCCGGCAAGCGAATCACTGATTTTTTCCATTAAACTAAACTGCTGACTACCTGTCAAAATCCATTTCCCTTTTAATTGACGATTTTCATCGACTTTTACTTTTAATTGCCTAAAAAGAGAGGGTGCATATTGAACTTCATCAATAATTACCTGATTTTTAAATCGGTTTAAGAAAGTTGTTGGATTCTGCTCGGCTTCTTCTGCAAGTAGCACTTTGTCAAGTGTAACATATTCAGCATCAGGGAAAATTCGCTGAAGTAAAGAACTCTTACCTGCCTGCCTAATTCCGGTCAATAAAACCACATGACGGGATTTTGTTGCTTTCAGAATCCGCTCCTTGTTGTAGCGCTCTATCCACATACATCAAAAAAATTTGTTGATAAATATAGGGAATTTGCATCGTAGTTGCAAATTATCTTAATGTTAATTGCAATACGTCTTATTTCCGGGAGTCACTCAAGCTTTCAACTGATAGCTTCTCCGCCAGCTGGCGGATCGCTATGACGTTTCCAAACAGAATAGAAGTAAATACATTACCTAAATAGAAAACTTATTGTGGTCGAATTCGACCACTTTGAAGATAAGTATTTCAATCAATCATTTTTAATAATTCTTGAAGCTCGTTGTCTGAAATGTTTTCTTTTTCAGATTTATCAAACACAGAAAGGAGATAAGAAGCTTTCCTTACGGCAATGACATAAGAAACAACCCTGGCTCCACCACTCTTGCCTTTCCCTTTTGATTTTATTGAAAGCCTTACTTTATAACAGTCATTTCCTAAAGCAACTCCCTGCATGGGGTTTTCTTCCAGAGAATTTATTAACGCTAATAGATCTTTTTTGAATGAAGGGTATTTCTTTGAAAGCTTTTTTGCCTGCTTGTCAAAATATGGAATGGTTTTTATTTTATAACTCATTTAACAATTCTTTGGCATCACGTGCTTTCATTTTGCCTTGTTTTATAAGGTTCATTTCTTCCACCGCTTGTTTTATGCCTTGAAGAATATCCTCTTTTGTTTGCTCACCAATTTCTATCTCTTCCAATCCTTTGAATTGTGATTTGAGAGTTTCCCATTCTTGAATAGGAATAAAAACACCTGCGGTATTCCCTTTATTATCGGAAATGTATTGTATGTTCATAATTTAATTTTTTACAAAATTATAAAAATGAAAATATATTTATCATTTACATTGGTTTATCTATAAGTTTTAACGAACATCAATCAGATTTTGTTTTATTCTTGCTTCTAAATTATCTGTGGTTTTCAATCTATTATTTTCCATAATTGTAATTCATTAAAATTATAATATTTCTTAATTACAAATTAAAAAATTACACTATTTCTATTCAATTGCAAATTGTTCAACGTAAATAATACCCGATAATTCTTATTTTTTTATAGTTTACAAACTACAAACCGGAGTTAAGTGCAACTCTATAGCTTATGAACTATAAAACAATTTTAGAATTTCGGCATGGTAAATTTCATCGTTACTTCTCCGCTTTCTTCGTCCACCTCAACCGATTTTCCTTCAATGCCCATATCTTTCCCTGTACTCATTTTCATGAGGTTCGATAAGAAATCGAGCCCTGAGTTTAGCACTTGTTCGTACTGCTTTGCAGGTGAAGGTTCTTGTTCAGTAGGAGGCTCACTTGAAGCAGGCTCATTATCCGGTATTGGCTCAGCATTTTCCTGTGAATTAACTGGTTGATCTACGATTTCCTCCGGATTTTCCGGTGTAGTTTGGGCTTCTTTTGTTACGGCCTCCCTTTCATTGTTTTCAAGCTCCGGTTCAAGTTGTAGATTATCTTCCGTTTCTTCATGAATTGGTTCAGTTTCCAATTCATCTTTTTCTTCAACCGGGGCATCAAACCCTTCCATTGCTTGTTTTAATTGGTCAATGAATTGGCTGCGCCCTTTGGATGAGAAATCCACAAAATTGTTGGATGATTTTTCGTCGAGAACGCCTTCAAACAGGTTTTGTTTGACGATAAGTCCGGCTGCTATCTGTTCTTCTATAGAATTTCTACTAATGAAATTATAAATTGTCAGGTTATTGCTTTTCTGCCCCAAACGGTCAATACGGCCAATGCGTTGGTTTTTTTTTGCCGGGTTCCACGGTAGTTCAAAATTAATGAGAATGTCAGCCGCCTGCAAATTTAACCCTGAACCTCCGGCTTCGGTGGATAAAAATATTTTACAATCCGGATCCTGTTCAAATTTTTGAATTAACTCGCCACGGTGTTTTACCGGAATAGTTCCGTTTAGCTCAACAAATTTCACATCATTTTTAATCAATACTTGTTTGATAAGTTTGTGAATTTTAACCCACTCTGAGAATATAATAATTTTATGTTTCGTGTTTTTTATGTCGAGTTTATCTGTTAACATATACGCAAGTTCATCCATTTTTGGTGAATCGTTACTTTCTTCATCTACAAGGTACGAGGAGTCGCTTACCATTCGCATGTTGGCCAATAGCAACATAATGCGTTGCATGTCAAATTGGGTTAGGAATCGTTTTCGTATTATACGGGATAATCCTCTACTGTAGCTGGCGTGAAGTTCTTTTTGGTAATCAGACAATTCTACAGATATTGTATTTTCTTGGATATTAGGCAATTGCTGCATTACTTCCCGTTTTTCACGTCGCAACAATACTTTCTTTAGTGTTTCTCGCAACTGGTCGAGGTTATAATACCCATTTATCTTATTGTATTTCTCAGGGTCGAACAAGCAATGTTGATAAGAAAACTCCCAAAGAGGACCGAGGAAATGCGGGTCAATAATGCTCATGATAGAAAAAATATCAATTAGCCTGTTTTCAATGGGAGTGCCGGTAATAACCAATATATGTTTACGTTCTAAATTTTTGATGGCTGATGCCGTAAGCGTTGCATAATTTTTTACGCGTTGTGCTTCATCGAGAATCAGAAAGTCGATTTCTGCCTTGTTGATGGCATGGTGGTCGCGCAAAACAGTTTCGTAATTGACAATTAAAAAGAAACAATCACTTTTTTGATAACGTTCGGCCCTCTCTTCCGGCTTTCCTTCTATGATTTCAGCTTCTTCAGTTGAAAATTTTTCAATTTCCTTTTTCCATTGTGACTTCAGTGAAGCAGGACAAACAATCAGTGTATGTTGAAAACCGAGTATCTGTTTTTTCATAATTGCAGAAGAAAATGCCTGTATTGTTTTTCCCAAACCCATTTCATCGGCAATGATAGCTCCCCGTTTGAATGTTGCGAATTTTATCCCTTCTTTTTGATAGGGAAATAATTCAGCCTTTATTGGCGAAAAGTCAAGCTTCTCTGTTTGTGATAGATGTTCGAGCATGTCATTTTCAAAAGTTTGCTCAATCTTCTCTCTGACCTCGGGTCTTATTACAATTTCCGGATATTGATTCGCCTCCCTTAAAAATCCTACAAAGTGTTTATAGTTTTGGGGTTCAATGTACTTTTTATCACCAAAATATTTTTCTATAAGGATTTGTGTCCCTTGATTCAACGGATGAGGAAAGTGCCATGTTATTTTATAATCATTTAAAGGATCCAAATAAATCTCAACAAACGGATACGTTTTACTTAACTTATTGAAAAACTTTTGGTCATCTTTCAGTTTTTGGAACGCATACATGATATGTTTTGTAGTCCCGAGTTTATTGATCCGTGCATCTTGACTGTTGCTGTATCCGGTTTCAGACTCAAAATCACGAAGGAATATTTTATATCGAATGCCTTTTTCGTTAATTAAAACATGATCGCCATAGATATTATCGGCCCATGTTATTTTGTATTCCGCTTTGTTGGACTTTTGACGGCGTTCGTCTAAAACACGGCGTACCATACCGTCACGTGTGTATTGCTTGTGGTCTAAATGAGGTTCGCTCTCCAATGCCTTGGTTTCTTTTTCCAGTTGGAGTAAAGCACAATATGTGTAGCGATCCCAATCAGCCAATTCTTTATCAATATAAGGGTTGATTTGATTCGTTTCATCAATCTCCAAAAGTACTTGCCGTGCCGTATTCAGTTTATCGTCATAAATGATAAAATCACTTTGAGCTGCCGAGCGCGATAAAACCTGGCAACTGCCATTGTCAAACAAAAGTTGACCATACCCTTTTTCGATGACCGGCATTTCATTTGAAACATCGCCGACAAATTGTGATATTAATTGATTCATTTCCATGTTAATTTTTTTTTAAAAATCCTAAAAAAACATCAGACTACGAAAGAAATCCCAGTGTTGTTTTCAACGTATTATCAACAGTATGTTTTAGAATAGGTATAAGGCAGATATAGATTATTTAGAACCTGTTCATAAAGTCCGTGTCTGGTTCATAATGTTCGAGTTCAAGGCTTGCAAAATGAAAAATAACGATATTTTTCACTTTCGAAATAAGAATTATCGGATATTTTTGCTTTTTAACATTTTTATAGTTGATAAACGATAAATTTGAATTATTAACATTTTTATAGTTAATGGGAAAACAAATAGTTTCAAGTCTTTTTTCTTAATATTTGTAATTGATTTGCAAACTATTTTAAATCACACTTTAATTTATCTTAATAATACCCATAACCAAAACCGGGTACGTTTAAAGAGGCTTTTTTTTGACTTTTCCATAATGCACAATTTATGTATAAATTTACGCAAAATGATTTGAAAAACATATAATTAGGTGTTTTTCAATGATAAGAATCAAGTTTTTTTGCGATCAATCCAGATATTAATTAAATTAGATCAAACCAAATTTTATAATTATGGGACTATTTAGAAGCGATTATGCCAAACTTGATAAAGATGAACAAAAAGCTATTTCACGAATTGCCTATGCAATGATTTATGCCGATAAGCCGGTCTCGGATGACGAAATTAACAGCGCTGAATCGTTTGGCATTAAAAAAGAAGATTTGCTTAACTTCAAAGACGAAGATTTGGATGCATCTATCAATAAGATAGCTCAGTCTGATGAAAAAACCAGAAAACGATGCAAAAAAGTCATCGACAAAATTATGGCTGCAGATGGTTTCCACGCCAGCCCTGAAGATGCGTTGAGCATAAAACTCAATAAGGCCTGGGACCTGGATCAGTAATGGAAGTTTTGAAACATTTTATTTTACTAAACATTTCCTCTCCTTTTTGGTAATATAGCATAAGTTTGTTTGTTACCGGAAAAACTTCCGGGTAAAACATTTATCCTAAAATTAAAAAATATCTAAGACTATGAGCACAGACATTGAAATTGCAAGGAAAGCAGGCATTAAACCTATTGCAGAAATTGCAGAAAAAATCGGTATATCTGCAGATGATATAGAGCTTTATGGAAAGTATAAAGCCAAATTACCATTAAAACTTATCGATAAAGAAAAAATAAAAAACAGGAAATTAATTCTTGTTTCAGCTATTTCGCCAACACCGGCCGGTGAGGGTAAAACAACTATTTCCATAGGATTAAACGAAGGACTGAACAAAATTGGCAAACAATCTACCGTTGTACTTCGCGAACCCAGCCTTGGACCCGTTTTTGGGATAAAAGGCGGTGCTACCGGTGGCGGTCATTCACAGGTTGTGCCCATGGAAGACATCAATTTGCATTTTACCGGCGATTTTGCAGCCATCGAAAAAGCCAACAATTTGCTGGCGGCGCTTATCGACAATAATATCCAAAGTAATGGCACTTCACTCAATATCGATCCCCGTACGGTGCACTGGAAAAGGGTTATGGACATGAACGACCGCTCGCTGCGTAACACAATTGTAGGTTTGGGCGGAACTACATCCGGCGTGCCACGCGAAACCGGATTTAATATTACAGCCGCATCAGAAATTATGGCCATTCTCTGCCTTGCCGAAGATTTCGAAGATTTAAAAAATCGTTTGGGCAATATTTTCGTGGGATATACTTACGATAAAAAAACAATTTTTGCCCGTGACCTGAATGCGCAGGGAGCCATGGCAGCTTTGTTGAAAGAGGCCATCAAACCCAATTTGGTACAAACGCTGGAAGGTAATCCGGCTATTATTCATGGCGGCCCGTTTGCCAATATTGCCCAGGGAACAAATTCTGTTTTGGCCACGAAAATGGGCATGTCGTTATCAGACTATGTTGTAACAGAAGCCGGATTTGGATTCGACCTTGGAGCAGAAAAGTTCATCGACATTAAATGCGTTTCTGCCAATATTGAGCCACAGGCAGCCGTGTTGGTTGCTACGGTAAGAGCCCTGAAATTCCATGGAGAAGTGCCAAAAGATGAGCTTAATACGCCTAATCCCGAAGCTGTGGAAAAAGGATTGGAAAATTTGGAGAAACATCTCGAGAACATGAAAAAATTTAATGTTTGTCCTGTTGTGGCCATTAATAAATTTACCCAAGATACTCAGGAAGAAATTGATATTATAAAAAACCGGTGTAAAGAGCTTGGTGTGCAGGTTGCTGTTGCCGATGTTTGGGCAAAGGGCGGAGAAGGAGCCGAAGAGTTGGCTACGATTGTTTCGCAGGTGGCCGAATCATGTTCTACTTCAGTTAAACCACTTTACGACTGGAACTGGTCTGTAGAGAAAAAGATAGAAACGATTGCCAAAGAAATTTATGGGGCTAAAGCCATTGATTATACAAGTCGTGCCAAAAAAGACATGAAAATTGTTTCTGAACTCGGTTTAGATAATAAAGCGGTTTGTATGGCTAAAACACAAAAATCGCTATCCGATAATCCAAAATTGCTTGGCCGGCCCGAAAACTTCGTGGTTACGGTTCGGAGCATTGAAATTGCCGCAGGAGCCGGTTTTATTGTCCCAATTACCGGAAACATTATGCGTATGCCCGGTTTGCCAAAAACACCCGCCGCAGAAAATATAGACATCGATAAGGACGGAAATATTTCGGGACTGTTCTAATTTAAAAAAACAATTTAGCAGATAGTAAACACGTATTACACTCTGAAAGAGCATCTGACGTTAACTCCGGGAAGCGCTCGGAGCCAATTTTCCGGATATAAAAAAAGCAGGGTTTTGCGACCCTGCTTTTCTATCTTAAACTTTGCTAATATCTTATTCCACAATTGTCATTTCTTCAATTAAATTCGTTGCTCCGGCAAATTTGTCTATCACAAATAATACGTAGCGAATATCTACATTAATTGTACGTTGCAATTCGGGTTCGAAAGCAATATCGCCACTCATGGCTTCCCAGTTGCCGTCGAAAGCTACACCAATTAGTTCGCCGTTCGCATTCATTACCGGGCTTCCGGAGTTTCCGCCGGTAATATCGTTGTTGGTAAGGAAGGCAACTACCATTTCGCCGTCTTCGTTGGCATAACGTCCATAATCTTTGGCTTCGTAAAGTTCTTTCAGTTTGGGTTCAACAGTAAATTCGCGTACGTCAGGGTTTTCTTTTTCCATTACGCCTTTTAATGTAGTGTAATACTCATAGTGAACTGCATCGCGTGGGTCATATCCGCCAACTGTTCCGTAACTCAGGCGCATGGTGGAGTTGGCATCCGGATAATAGCTTTTCTTGGGGTTCATTTCCATCAAGCCGGCTACGAACAGGCGTTGTCCTTCTTCATAATCGGGTGCCATAGCTTCCATTTTGGCGGCAATACCTCGGTATGCGGCAATAATTTGTTTCCCGGCCTGGAAAGAAGGATCGTTTTGCAATACTTCTAATTTTGGATCCTCTACAAAAGCCAGGTATTTGTCTTTATCAACAAAAACTGAATTTTCAAATACGTTATTTACCCAGGCATCAATATTATCTTTGGTTTTTATATCATTTTTGATGAATTCCGGGTACAAAGAAGTATCTACCATATTCATATAAGTAGAAATCATGGTCTTCATTATTTTTTTGTCAAGCGAAGGTTCGTAGTCTTTGTAGAAACGCTCAATATTGCCCTTCATTCTTTCCTGATATTTGGCAATCATTTCGGTGCTGTCGGCGTGTTTTTCAAGTACGCGTTCCATACCGATTGCTGCGCGATAGCTGTAGAACAATACTTCGGTTCCGCCCATGAGGGTTTCATACAAAATGGTTACATCGCCTTGCGATTCTGCTGTTTCTTCCTGGAATTTTTTAATCAATTCAAGTGCTTCGCTATATTTTTTCTTGCGTTTTCTTTTGTCGTTTACCCAGTTAGTGAATTCTTCTTCAAGGGCTTGTTTTTTCTCTACCACATTCAGATTGCGCAAACCTTTGTTTTGTCCAATGGAATATTTCCAGTAGTTCGATGAACGGGCATATTTTGATGCATATTTGATGCGAATTTCATCGCTATTATCCATGGCTTTTTTCCAAATTTCCTGTTTTTCTCCACGGATTTCTGCACGTAATTCATTGCTGAATTCCATGGTATTTTTAACGCCCCATGAAGTCAGATAACGTTGAGTTGACCCGGGATAACCCATTATCATGGCAAAATCGCCGGGTTTTACACCCTTAAGTGAAATTTTCAGGTGATTTTTCGCCTTAAAAGGTACATTGTCTTCTGAAAATGTTGCAGGTTTTCCATCGGGGCCTGAATATACGCGGAACATGGCGAAATCGCCGGTATGGCGGGGCCACATCCAGTTGTCGGTGTCAGATCCAAATTTACCAATTGATTCGGGTGGTGCTCCAACTAAACGAACATCTCTAAAATCTTCGTAAACAAAAAGGATGAACTGGTTACCTTTCAGCATAGGCTGAACGCGTCCGCGGTAATGCGACTCTTTTGTTGCTTCTACTGCCAAAACTTTTCTAACTGAGTCGATGATAGCCTGGCGCTTGCGCACGGGCATATCATCATCTACATGCTTAAGTACTTCTTTGGTTACATCTTCTGCGCGAATGAGGAACGATGCTGTTTTTCCCGGATTGGGAAGCTCTTCTTCGTACGATTTGGCCCAGAATCCCTCAGTAAGATAATCGTGTTCTACTGAGCTGTGTTCCTGAATTTCGCCGTATCCACAGTGGTGGTTAGTGAACAAAAGTCCGTTTTCAGAAATGACTTCGGCAGTACATGAACCACGGTCAAGTGCCACAATAGCATCTTTTAAACATGCCTGGTTGATGCTGTAAATATCATCGGCTGAGAGTTTCAGTCCCATTTCCGTCATAGTGCCGATGTTCAGTTTTTCAATTAGCAAAGGAAGCCACATACCCTCATCAGCCCGAACCTGGGCAATTTGAAACATGAGTGCTAATCCTGTAAAAATTGCGAGAACTTTTTTCATTTGTTCGTATTTAAGTTATTGTTTAATTGTGATTTAGTTTGTTATAAAGAATTTGAATAATTCAAGAACTTGAACTATTGCGTAAATTTAGCACATTTTCAACGGGTTAAAAACTCATTTTTTGCTTTTTCCATATTTGTGTCCGAATCTGAACATTAGGTTAATGCATTAATTGGGTAAATTGTTTAACCCGATCTAAAAAAATGAAGTCTTTAATTTCTAAAAGTGCCATTGTTCGTTTTTTCATACCTTTGATGTCTGTATTTATATCAAATTTTAAAAAGATTTTGTTGTGAGCAAAAATGATATTCGCGAAATTTCGAATGAGGAATTAATTAGCTTTTTGAAGGAAGTTGGACAAAAACCTTTTCGGGCTAAACAAATTAATCAGTGGCTCTGGGAAAAAGGGGTGAAATCCTTTGATGAAATGAAAAATTTGCCCGGAGCATTGACAGATAACCTGAAAAGTTCATTTGCTTTTCGGCAAACCACCATTGATGATGTCCGCAAAGCCAACGATGGAACCACAAAAGTAGCTTTTCGTTTTCACGACGGACAAATTGCCGAGGGCGTTTATATTCCTTCCGGAAAGCGCGTTACTGCTTGTATTTCATCGCAAACTGGTTGCAAGCTTAACTGTTCATTTTGTGCAACCGGCCAATTGCTTCACGGGCGCGATTTAACCGCCGCAGAAATTTTCGATCAGGTTTTTGCTATTCGAAAAATGGCCGAAGAAAACGGCAATAATCTCACAAACATTGTATACATGGGCATGGGCGAACCGCTTTTGAATTACGATAATGTAAAACGATCCATTGACATTATTACCGGTAAACCCGGCCTGGAAATGTCGCCGTATCGAATTACACTATCAACTGCCGGCATTGTGCCCGGAATTGTCCGTATGGCCAATGATGAAGTTCGTTTTCATTTGGCAGTTTCATTACATTCGGCTATTGATGAAACACGAAATAAATTAATGCCCATCAATAAAAAGTATCCGCTCAATGAGCTGTCGGAGGCCATACAATACATGCACCATAAAACCGGGGAGCGCGTTACTTTTGAGTATTTAATGATGAAAGGTGTAAACGATTCGCTTGATGAAGCCGAAGCATTAGCCGAGTTTTGTAAATCGTTTCCGGTAAAAATCAACCTGATCGAATATAACTCTGTTGAGGAATTTGATTATCAGCCCTCCAGTCCGGAGACCATGAATCAGTTTGTCGAATTTTTTGAACAACGCAACATGATTGTTAATATCCGTCGCAGTAAGGGAAAAGAAATAGATGCAGCTTGCGGCCAACTCGCCAACCGAAAGGTTCCCAAAAAATAAATGTTCAGCTAAAACTCCTTTTTTTACCTAATGGAAACGTTGAAAGAAATTCTCATAGGCGATGTGTCTGCTGATGTGAAAAAGGCAGCTTTAGATTTTACGGGAATAAATACAGAAAGAATCGATGTACTATGGCAATGGTTAAACTACGAAAGCGATCCGTTAAAATGGCGGGCATGCTGGATTTTTGAATCAGTTTGTCTCAGTCAGCCTGAAGTTTTAAATCAATACATTAACAAAATTGCCGAACTATATCCCAAATTAACGCATAAACCTTCCAGGCGTATGCTTGGTCACATTCTTTCCGAAACAGAGATTCCGGAAAAATTTGAATCGGATATTTTAAATGCTGCTTTCGACTGGCTGAACGATCCCGATGAACCCATTGCTGTTCGGGTGCATGCCATGCAAATTGTTTTTAATTTGTCGATAAAATACCCGGAGTTGCAGCAAGAACTCAAAGCTACTTTACATCATTTATATGATACCGGAAGTGCCGGATTTCGTAACAGGGCAGGCAAGATATTAGCGAAAATTGATAAAACCCCGAAAAATTAACCTTGTTGACCCATAACAAAGCGCATCCGAAAAATGCCGATCTAACGGCAATTAAACAAATCCGGCCGATACCTGAGCGTAGCCCTATTCAAAGAAATCAAATCGAAGACGCCGGTACCTGAGCGGAGCCGAAGGTAGCGAAGCCGAAGCTCGGTAGCTGAGCGAAGCCGAAGCTAGTGTCATGTCAAGTATGAAATGACGGGTAAGTTGAAGGGATTTTCATTTTTAGCAAGGCAAAAAATGTGCGCATAGCAGCGTTCTGTAAACATTTTTTAACGCAGATAAAAATGAAAAGATCAATACTTGGCCCGTCAGATTATGCTTGACTTGACACTAGTGTCATGTCAAGC
>CAYPSX010000081.1:0-15221 GCA_964413185.1 uncultured Bacteroidales bacterium | reverse complement strand
AAAGCTATAAATGTTTTTCAAAAAAAAAAAGTAAGCTGTACTTTTTTATAGTTTATTTTTCTGAAAACTAAGATACTAAAAATTTAATTTGATTTGTTTTTATTTGCAAATTTCTGTCTCACAGCCTCAAAAAATAATTGGAAGTTTTTTTCGACTTCATTTTTTGCTTCACAAAACAGTTCCAGAAACGGTTCTCCTTTGTTTGGTAATGTGGTATATTTAGGCATGCCTAAAAGGGCTCTTTTAAGGCCTTCTGCGGTTTGGTATATTTCCGGCCATCTGTGTTTGACCCAAAAAGGCATTATTAACTGCATGCGTTTGGGCATTACTGCAAAATATTTTATTAATGTAAGATTCACAAAATCGACATAATTTGTTAAAGGTTTTTGATGGTATGAATTCCAGGATTTAGCCAGAAAATGATCAAAAACCATATCTGTTATTACTCCTGAATACTTACCATAAATTGGGTTGAATATTTTATTTGTTTCCAAAACAAACTTGCTAGTATCAGTATATGAATCAATTGAACGGTGCATTATGATTCCTTCCCGGATTCCCGGCGAATAATGATCTAATTTATTTCCTTTTACTGCATCAGCAATAAAATTCCCGACCATTAACTCCTCATTATCTCCTGATAAATATAGATGGGCTAAATAATTCATGTTTAATAATATTAATGATTACTAGACAAAGGTTAGGAATTTTTGTTTAAAGCAGTATATTTGCTGAACAATTTTTACAAATTTAATAACCTTAAAAAAACGGAGGATTTGACTTATGGCAAAACGTAATGTCATTATCATTGGTGCTGCCGGTCGTGATTTTCACAACTTCAACACCTATTACAGAGATAACGATGCTTACAATGTTGTAGCATTTACTGCAGCACAAATTCCAGATATTGATGGGCGGAAATACCCTGCTGAACTTGCAGGCAGCCTTTATCCTGACGGCATACAAATTCATGCTGAGGAGCATCTTGAAAAACTTATTGTTGACCTCAAGGCTGATGAGTGTGTGTTTTCGTACAGTGATGTGCCTTACGAGCATGTAATGCGTATGGCATCTCGCGTAAATGCAGCGGGTGCTTCATTTTCATTGCTTGGCGGAAATGATACAATGATTAAAAGCAAGAAACCTGTTATAGCTGTTGGTGCAGTACGCACTGGTTGTGGAAAATCTCAGACATCGCGTCGTATTATTGAATTACTGATGGAAGCTGGTCTAAAGGTAGTAGCTATCCGTCATCCAATGCCTTATGGAGATTTGGCAAAACAAAAAGTTCAACGCTTCGCAAAGCTTGAAGACCTTGAAAAGCATAATTGCACAATTGAAGAAATGGAAGAATATGAGCCACATGTTATTCGCGGAAACGTAATTTATGCAGGTGTTGATTATGAAGCCATTGTTAGAGAAGCGGAAAATGATCCGGACGGATGTGATGTAATTCTTTGGGATGGTGGTAATAATGACTTCCCATTTTATAAGCCAGACCTGATGGTTACTGTTGTTGATCCTCATCGTCCGGGACACGAATTAAAATATTATCCGGGAGAAACTACACTTCGTCTTTCTGATGTAGTTGTAATTAATAAAATGGACAGTGCCGATGCAGACAATATTCAGATTGTACGCGAAAGCATTGCAAAAGTAGCTCCTGAGGCTATTGTAATTGATGGTGCTTCACCATTAACTATAGACAAACCAGAAATTATTCGTGGAAAGAAAGTATTAGTTGTTGAGGATGGCCCAACACTTACACACGGCGAAATGAAAATTGGAGCCGGGACAGTAGCTGCACGTAAAGCTGGTGCTGCTGAAATGGTTGACCCACGTGAATATGCTGTTGGTCGCCTGCAAGATACTTTCAAAACTTATCCGGGAATTGGAAAATTATTACCGGCAATGGGTTATGGAGATGAGCAAAAGAAAGATTTGGAAAAAACAATCAACAATACTCCATGTGATGCTGTTGTTATTGCTACTCCAATTGACCTTAACCGCATTGTTAAAATTGACAAGCCTACGGTTAAAGTTGGTTACGATCTTCAAGAAATTGGGCTACCAACACTTGCTGAGCCTATTGAAGACTTTATAAAAAAACATAACCTCAAGTAGTTATCATAATGCAATAAAAAAGGCTTCCAGCACGGAGGCCTTTTTTTATGCGGTTTTTCAACCAAAAAATAACAGCAAATATTAAAGTGAAAAAACTCAGGGTTATCTTCGGCGATGTCAATTAGCGATGAGTATCAAATGATTGCTGAGTTTTCTATGTTGTTTTACCTTCAAAACATATATTCCCTCAAATATACTACTAACATCTATTTGTAAATTGGACTTATATGGAGCGTATTGTTTCACTATACGTCCGTCAATAGTTAGCAAAGTTACTTCTTGGATATTTTCAGTACTCTTTATATATAATTTGTTTTTAACAGGATTGGGGTATATACTTCCATTGAAATCATTACTGTGGATACCTCCACCGCCCATGGTAAGCATAAAGTGCCATATTTGATTGTTTCCTTCATAATCTGTGATGGTGAAATCAATTTGGGCACTATCAACTTGTTTAAAGCCAAAAAATGTACTAGCGCTGTCATTAATTCGTTTATAAACAGGATCCCATTCACCGTTCAGATACATTCGTGCGCCGGGGCTGATCCAAAAGTCTGTATGAAATAATTCTTTAACAATTTGAAGCTCTGCCCATACTTCTTGGTTTTCAGTATTGATATGCGTGAACAAGTCACTGGAAAAAACACTGTCTACATTTGTTGCCAATTCATCCACAATACTAAATTGGTAATAAGTCTCACTGCTGTCTTCAGCTATTGCTTTTACCATATAGTTACCTGGCGCATTGTATGGTGTATCAATGATTTCGATATTTTGGTAGATATTCATGGGTTCGACAAAATTGCCCCATGTTTGATTTTCATCTGAATTTACAAAATAAAACAATGAATCAGGCAGAAAGCCGGCTAAATCAGCCATTCCTGCAAGTTTGCTATCTGAAAGCACAGGTTCAATTCCTCTTTCGCCAGTACGATATACATTAAATAACTCTACCTGATCTGAACCTGCATTTGATGTACCTAGAGAAGGCATCACGTATTGCCCGTTCGTCATTTTCGTGGTTGTTTCGATTCCTGTTCCCACCTCAACAAATGCAATTTCCAGTTGTTGCTCGAGATTGTATACTAACATTGATGTCTTTGAACTTCCCTGTGGACGGCATGGCAGATAAATATTCCCATACCGGTAATCACCCTTACCAATATTCTCGATGTTCTCTGCAATATTAAATGCATTTTCGCCTAAAAGCAATTCCCCTGAAGCATTTACGCGCTGAACCCTGACTTCATAATTGGTATAGCTCGAATTGACTTCGTGCCAGACAAACATTACATTACCTTGCGGATCTTCACCCAGACATGATGGGTTGGTCTGGTTCATTTGGTTGTTAACAGAAAGATTCAATCCGCCGGATGGGTAGCGCATATTGCCATTTACATTTATATGCTGGGTGAATACATCATTTAGGGTATTGCCATCCGGATCTCCATACCAGGTGATATAGATACCATTATCTGAGGCTGGGTGTAATGCAAGTCTGCGGCCAGTAAAAATTCCTGAATTACTTGTTATTTCTAAAACAGAATCCCACACATTCTGCCCTGTTGTGTCAATTTGTTGCACCTGAATTTGCTTATCACCATATTGTCCATCCTGGTAAGTATAGACTAAATAGACCGTAGAATCTGTAGCAGGGATCAAATTGGGATTAAAAAGTCTGATATCCGTTTCAGCAATTGCCTTTCCATTTTCCCAAATCCTTTCTCCTGTAGCAGTCAACCATTGCATTCTGATTGAATAACCGTTGGCATCCATCTTATTCCATGCAGCAACCACATCGCCATTAGGCATTAATGCCGTATTGGGAGAATAATCCGAATCGTAATCTACTGATACAATTAACTCTACTCCGGCATTGCCCCATAAGAACTCGCCCTGTGAATTGATCTTATATCCAAAAATATCTTTATCGGTTAATCCATTACGAGCATCTGTAAAAAATACATAAGCGTTAACTCCATCGTTCATTAAGGAATAATCGCTGATCCATGAGTCCTGCGGATAATCAGTCACAATCAAGGGGTTTGCCCATTGTGGTTCTCCCTTAGGATCGACAAACTGCATGTACATCTCAAAGCCCTGATTTTCATCGTACCATGTCACATAATAACCACTGTCAGCTGCTGTAACCTGCGGGTATAGATAGGATGCATTGCTATTTTCCTGATTTAAAACGACCGGGCCGGAATCACTAAATTGTGAAAACCCAAATAATGGATAAACAACAAACAATATAACAAATAAAATTATGACCTTCATTCCTGAATAATTAAAAGTTAAGTTTCTCACGTAATTCTTGCAACCTTTTATTTTCTTTTTCATAGCCGGGCTTTTGTAGTAATGCAAACATATTTTGTTTATAATCTTCAACGCCGGGCTGATTAAACGGGTTTACCTGAAGCATTAAGCCACTGATTGCGCAGGCTGTCATAAAAAATTGCAATAATCCTCCGATATTTTCTTCCTTGCTATTTTGGACTTTCACCATCAGGTTTGGAACTCCGCCGGAGTTATGAGCCAACATGGTGGCTTCCATTGCTTTCTGGTTGATATAGTTCATATCTTTTCCGTCCAGATAGTTTAATTTATCGAGATTTTCATTATCGAGCCCAATAACCTCTTCAAACGGGGAAGGTTTTTCGAAGTTGATTACTGTTTCGAAGAGGTTTCTGCGGCCGTCCTGCACATATTGCCCCATGGAATGCAGGTCGGTAGTGAGATCGACGCTTGCAGGAAATATTCCTTTGCCGTCTTTTCCTTCGCTTTCGCCATATAGTTGTTTCCACCACTCAGCGATGTAATGAAATTTATGATGGTAATTTACGAGTATTTCTGTATTGTAGCCATTTTGATATAATGCATTTCTTATGGCGGCATATTCCAGTGCTATGTTCTCGCCAGATTTACCCCACAACTCCTTTTCCATTTGGGCTGCGCCATTAATCAGTTTCTCGATATTAAATCCAGCCACTGCAATTGGAAGCAAACCAACCGGTGTAAATACTGAGAAACGCCCGCCTACATCGTCGGGTATAACAAATGTTTGCAAGTTATTTTTATCGGCAAACTGCCTGAGGGCTCCTTTAGATTTGTCTGTAATGGCTACTACTCTGTCTTTTAAAGATGTTTCGCCGAACTGATCTGTTAATTTCTGACGGAGAAAACGAAAGGCAATAGCCGGTTCGGTGGTTGTGCCTGATTTAGAAATTACTATAATACTCCATTTTTTATCTTCGAGATAGGAAGTTAGTTCTGTTAGATAACCTGGAGACAGCTGATGTCCTGCATATATTATTTCACAACCCTTTTCGGCAAACGGGTCTTTCTGAGATTCAATTACGGCACGGGCCCCCAGGTATGAACCACCTATTCCTACTACAACAACGACATCGCTTAAATCGCGCAATTTTTTTGCAACTTTATCTATACTGTCTATTTCATTTTTATTCATTTGCGATGGTAAGTGCATCCATCCCAGGAAATCATTTCCCGGACAGGTTTTATTTTCAAGGCTTTTCAAAATTTCATCGCCCATAGCTTTGAAGCGATTATAATGAGCCTCCACCATGAGGTTTTCCACTAATGATTTATCAATTGATATATTCATCTTATAATAGTTTAAAATTCAACAATTTGTATTTTTACATTTTCCGCATCTAAAATTAATGATACTTTATGGTTTAAACAAAAGTAGTTAGAGAGAATAATAAACAGTTACAAAAAAGGTTTTATTATCTTTGCGGCCGAATGTTTCCAGTTTGGATGATGAACCGAGCCATGACAAAACTTTTGACACAGTTCTGCTGAGCATGCCGAAGTTTATGCTGAGCATGCCGAAGTTTATGCTGAGCATGCCGAAGTTTATGCTGAGCATGCCGAAGTACACCCGCATGATTATAACGAACCTACAAACATTACGCAGCGTACATTAGGCTTATCATGGCGAGCTCCCCCGCCTTCTGCGGGGCAGGTTATGACCATTAAAATCAAAATTATAAACATATGAAAAAGATTTTATGAAGGAAGGAACGAGATTATACAATGAGGTTGATCAGGCATTGCTTGAAGAAGGTTACAAACTACCGCTTGTAGAGGAATTTTACAGTATTCAGGGAGAAGGACATCATAGCGGGAAAGCAGCATATTTTATTCGCATAGGCGGATGTGATATTGCCTGCCATTGGTGTGACAGCAAAATGAGTTGGAATGCCGCAATTCATCCGCTTGTTTCAATTGATGACATTGTAAAAAAAGTATTGTCTACACCTGCGCAATCTGTTGTTGTAACCGGTGGCGAGCCGGCCATGTACCCGTTGGAACCGTTAAGCCAACTCATCAGACTTCATAATATTAGCAATTTTCTGGAAACAAGCGGAGCCTACACAATAAGTGGCAAATGGGATTGGATTTGTGTAAGTCCAAAACACAACAAACATCCTTTACAAGAAAATCTGGCAAAAGCTGATGAATTGAAAATGGTAATTTTTTCGGCTGAAGATTTTGCATTTGCTGAAAAATGGAAAACTATGGTATCTGATACATGCAAATTACTCTTACAACCAGAATATTCACAATTTGAAAAGATGGCTCCAATAATGGTTGAATATGTAAAAAACCATCCTGAATGGAGTATCTCGTTGCAAGCGCACAAATATCTGGATATCCCGTAATTCTCAAAATTTCATTTTAGAGAAAGAACATCGCCACGCCCCCAACAGCGACAAAAGCTCCTATAACTTCGCGTGGAGTTACTTTTTCTTTAAAAATTATAACGGCAGGCAGAATAATAAAAACGGGAACAAGCGACATAAGTGTCTGTGCAATTCCTGCTGAAGTATATTTCACGGCAAGCAACGATAAAGTAACTCCCATAAACGGGCCAAAAAATGCGCCTCCGGATGTAAACAACATTCCTCTTCCGTCTTTTAATCCTTTGAACACCCGGCTCCAGCGCCTCATGATGGTAAAAACAATTATAAAACCTATGGCTCCCGCCATAACACGAATGTGAGTAGAGGCTACAACATCGTACCCTTCCATACCTTTCTTGCTTAAAACCAAGCCTACAGCTTGCCCTGCTGCACCACCAAAAGCGAGTAAAAGTCCGGCAGGATTTTGAAACCAGTCTTTCAGTTTTGGTTTTTTACCGTTACTATCGCGCGCAGGCCGATTTAAAACGACCATCATTATTCCTGTAAGGGTTACTATCATTCCTAAAAGCCCCTGGGTTGACATTGATTCTCCAAGGATAAGCCATCCTGCAATGGCCGCGACTGGTGGCGACAACGCCATGATAAGCATCGAAATACGTGCCCCCACAACGACAAATGCCTGAAAAAGCAATAAATCACCAATTGTAAAGCCTATTATCCCTGAAAGTGCGAGCCATGTAATGTTATAAGTTGTGGCATCGAGCGGAAGAAAAAGCCCGCGCGATATCCAGGTGAATGTACCTAATAGCACAAAAGCCATAAACAAACGAATTAGGTTTACAGAAAGCGAACCAATTCGTTTGCCTGCGGCTTCAAAAAAAATTGATGTAAATGTCCAGCAAATAGCTGTACCCAAACCGGCAATTTCTCCGTAATAATTTTCCATAATTACTTTATCAACAAATCTGCTAAGGAATTTGGCAAATTGAAGCGCAATTTGGGAAAAAAAAGCAAAAACACGTAATAAATCGCACGCGAACATATAATTTTCTTTGTACTTTCGTTATATGTCAATGACTGATGAAAAAATACAACAGTTTAAACAGCAACTCAGTGCCTCATCGCTTTTTGAGGGAACACAGGGTTATCAATTGGAAGCGGTAATTAAAGCCTCGATGATTGTGGATTACAAAACAGGGCAAGTAATCTTCGAACGAGGAGACCGAGCCAACGGTTTTTTTATTATTCTCGAGGGGAAAGTTAAAATACACGTTCGAAAGATCAAATTTATTGAGCTTGGCCCGGGAAAATATTTTGGCGAGTATGCAATGATCGAAAACAAGCTACATTCCTCGACTGTAACGGCAATAAGCGACTGCACATGCCTGGTAATGCCACCGGATATTTTCAACAACCTTTTGCAGCAAAGTCTTCCATTCAGCAACCGACTATTAAAAGGCTTGATAAAACGCCTACGATCTAAGGATAAATTGGAAATATCGCTCACAGAGAAAAATCGCGAAATCAGTAATCAAAATGAAAAAATTAGCGAGCAAAACCAGAAAATACGTGAGCAAAATGAGCGTATTCATGAAAGTATTGAATATGCCGGCATGATACAATCGACGATGTTACCTTCGGAAAAGCTTCTGGATATGAAGTTAGAAGATTATTTTATGATTTTTCACCCGAGGGAAAAGGTGAGTGGAGATTTTTACTGGTTTGCACAGATTGAGAATAAACATTGCCTGGCCATTGCAGACTGCACCGGACATGGTGTACCGGGTAGCATGATAAGTATTTTAGGCATATCATTTTTAAACGAAATTATTACACAAATTGAAAGGCCTGTTCCGGGCGAAATATTAACCAAGCTCAACAATAAAATGCAAAATGCTCTGAATCAAAATCATGAAAAATACAAATCGCACGATGGAATGGATATTGCCATAGTTGTTATTGATTTTGATCGCATGGAATTATCTTATGCCGGGGCACAAAGTCCGCTATATTTGATTAGAAACCACGAACTTTCCATATTCGATCCAAACAAAGTAAATGTAGGCACTGCTCCTCACAACTATCAATTCACAACACAAGACACGTTGCTCGATAGTAAAGATATGATCTATTTATTTACTGACGGCATTGTTGATCAGTTGGGCACTGAACATTACAAAAGATTTGGCACAAACAAATTAAAAGAAACGCTTATACAAGTTGCCAATCTAAACACGCAGGTGCAGGAGCAAGTTATTCTTGACAGCTTTTTAGAGTGGCGCGGGCAAAACAAACAAACTGATGATATGACAATTTTGGGCATCCGAATATAAAAAAGCTGCCTCAAAAAGAGGCAGCTTTCTGTACTTTTATAATTTCTTCAGGGCGAATTCGGGACGACACTAATACTTCATTACTTTTTGTGTTTGAACAATCTGCCCATCATCCATCAGTCTCACTAAATAAATACCGGAAACCATCTTGGAAAAATCAACCTGGTAATTTCCGTTCGTTTGCAAGTTTGTTTCTTTTATTAGTTTTCCAACAGCATCGAAAACCTGTAGTTGGCTGTTTTGACCTGAAAAGTTCACATTTAGTATGTCGTTAACCGGATTAGGATAAACTGAAATTTTATTAGAAAGATTTGAAGTGATTCCTAAAGGTTCAACATCATATTCAACAAAAAGTGCCAGTTCTTCTGATTCTGCTTCATTTGACAAGGTATATTTCACCAAAGCAGTGCCTCCATTGTTGTGTGGCCACAGGTCTGCATCAAAGTTTTGTATTGCACCTCCGGCAATTGTTGCATCTGCTTCTGTTGTTGTTGAAGCATAACAAACATTCAAACAAAATACTGCTTCCATACCTTCCGGAAGATCCACATTTTCGCGTAACACATGAACAATTATTTCATCCGCTGTTACGTTTTCGATTTCAAAGTATTTATTAATATCGAACTGGTCTGAAGTGCCTGCGGCAAAAAGCGTATCGTTATTGGCAACGATTGTATCTGTATCTGCAATACGCACTTCAAAAGTTTGTGCCGCACTCCAAAGCGTGGTGATAATTAAGAGTGTAATCAGGTAGATTTTCTTCATAGCATTTTTGATTTATATTTATGATTTATTCGATAAGTGAAATTTGTTCTCCGGTATAAATTTCTTTAGTTTCCTGATCAACAATAATGCCAACCAGATATAAATTTTCTGTTTGCCACAACGGATTGATCTGTGTTTCAAACTCCAGCACATCTTCACCCTCTTGAAATTGCACCTGTACCCCACTGACATTGCTAATACATTTTCGTAAGACATGCATGTGTTGGTAAGGTTCCTGGTCTGTACCGACTTGCGGGCCTTCGATATGGTTTTCAATTATAAAAGCATAAAAAAGCTGGTTGTTTTCAACCATTTCGCGCTCTGTAAGCATAAATTCTGCTTTTAGTTGATTTCCATTCAAGGTAAAAGAAGGCTCAATAACTGTTTTCGTATAGTCCGGGATGATATTTCCAACAACTCCCTGCCAGGAAGTTGTTGCCCCGATAATGATATCATCTGCGCTCATGCTGGAAAAAAGTACTGACGGCATTCCGGGCTGTCCCAATGATTCAAAAAATTGTGTTCCAAAATCGGTACGAAAGTCGGGTTCATCTGCACCGGGTACGGCGAATCCGCCGGCATGAATAGCGATTGGGATTACGTGTCCGTGGTAAACGGAATCTATTTGGTGAATTGCCTCGTGCCCTTCAGGACAATTGGGGCAATGGATTCCGGTAAATTCAAAAATTACAGCTTTTTTTGTTAATTCGGTGGGTTCATCTATTTCTACTTCATTCCCATAAGGTTCATCAACCTCATCGCATGATATTGGGACAACTAAAGCCGAAATAAATATGAAAATTATATAACGTATCATAATGTTTGATCTTAAATTTTAAAAAGTAGAAGTCAGCGTAACGTATGCACCGTAGGCTGATGGAACCTGACGACATACTCCTCCGACGCAAACAATTCCTTCACGCTGCTTTCCAAAGTTAAGTTGCACGCGGTTCCCTCCTTTATTGTAACCCATGCTCAACGTATAATAATGAACCTGTAAATCTTTATCTTCATTTCCATAATTATATTGATCCATTATTGAGAAAAACCAGTTCGGGGAAATGGTATATTCAAGCATAACGCTGTACCAATCGCCTCGATCCTGTTCTGTAAAAAGCACTTGTTGCTCAAGACTAAGTGTTTGCCTGCGTTTTATTTTATAGCTTAAATCGAGCACACCGGTTTTAGCATACACTAGTCCTCCTTTACCTTCTATAAATTGCTTATTGTAGGTAACATATTGTCCGATAAGTATTGCTTTGAATTTTCTGGAAAATTTACGTTCGATTTTCAGGTTAAAGTCATCGTATAGAATCTCATCTGAAACAGACAAGAATGATGTTTTGTATCCGAGAGTATCATTTTTGAGGTCATCTGTGTTCCGTTCAATATCGTGAATACGGGCATAATTCAGAGAGATTAATGTTCCGTACTTCCCTCCCAGCGGGGTTTTCCGTTTCAATCGGTAATAAAGCTCTGCCTGAGCCCCTGCTTCACCGGTAAGTTGTGTTGCGTAGGGATACATGGCAGCGAAGGAGTACGTATGGTTTCTTGTGATTGCGGGCAAATAATTAATTAGCAGATTTTTTTCTACCGCCTGATAATCGGAACGGTAGCTCATGTTATCGACCCACTTACTGCTCAGCAACGCTCCAAAACGACCTTTTGACCACGATGAATTTAACAGCAAAGCACTTCCATCTTTGTAAATCATGCCATTATCAGCAGAGGGGTCGTTAATTTTTTGGGCGTATTCACCTTTGAGCGAAAACATGCCACGTTGAAAATTGAACCGTGCTGCATACGCTCCAACGTTTTCCGGCAGGTTGTATTGTGCATTGTCATCTTCCTGATATTTTGAAACAAAACTTCCTCCAAGAATTAGTCTGGATTTGACAGTATTGAGCGTATCAAAAATTTCGTTGATGTTAAGTTCCCCGTCAAACCCGCGTACAATTCCATCCCCCAGGTCAAAATATATTCGCTGTTTACCATACAATCCTTTGAAATAAACACCTTTATAGGGATTGTATTTCACTAAAACTCCTTCGAAAGCGTTATCGTAACCCAGGTTTTTATCTTCCCATGCCCTAAGGACGAGCCCATTACCAAATTGCTCATAAAAATTGCCTACGGTAAATTCCAGTTCGTTCTTTTTATAGGAAAGATATTTATACGGAATTCCTGCTCCGTCGTTACCTTTTTCATATCCCTGGAGTGTATTCAGGTATCCTTCAAATCGCAAACCTGCAGTAAAATCGCCATATTCATACCTAAAGTTGGCATAACTGTTCATGAGAGTTTTTTCCGGTGGAACTTGTGTTCCTATCACAGTATCTTGCAGATAATACCAGGCTTCCAGATTGAAGTTACCGCTCAACCGCCCAACTGGGCGCGGTTCTTCCTGAGCCATTGACATGGTCGCCAATCCCAGCAACAATGCCAATACCATTATTTTCCTCATATAAATAATTTACGGAATTTGGAAAATTACTTTTTAGTTAGTTCCAGCAACTCATCGTAGAGTTCTTCTTCATCGCCCTCAACATACGATGTGTGTTGCCAAACGATTTTTCCTTTGCCATCAATTAAAAACGTGTGGGGCACATTAGCCACATTCATTGCACGTTTAAAATCTCCATTCTCATCAAGGAGTACTTCAAATTGCCACCCGCGGGCATTAACATAGGGCGCTACGCGTGAAGAGCTTCTTGTATCGTCGGTAGAGATTGCATAAATCTTTACGCCTGTTTCTTCTACCCAATCCGGGTAATAGTCGTTGTAAGCATTAAGTTCTTTTACGCATGGTTTGCACCATGTAGCCCAAAAACTAACGACAATAGGTTTGCCCTCGTTTTTAAAAGATTCGGTGTCTATTTGCTTACCGGACAGATTTTTCACCTTAACAGAAGGAATATCCTGGGCAAACAGCAAACCAGACAAGAGTAACAGAGTAGTAACAAAAATAATTCTCATAGTTGTGAAGATTTAAGGTTTATAGCCTATGTAAAAGTTTCTAATCGGGTATCAGACACAAATATTAAAACCCAAATTGAGCAATTCCGCTCAACTTAGGTAAAAGATACGTATATCTTTTTGCGCGGCAATATACAAAAAACTACAGTTGTATGAAATATAAAAACAATCTTAATAAAGCATGTTCATGGTGATCGTTCACAAATAAAATTGAGTAGTTTATGTCTAAAAGGCAGAATTTCCACAAAAAAAATGTTAAAGTCAGGCTATAAATTGTATTTTTAAGCATAGAAAATATAAAACACCTCCGGCATCATGAAATTAACAAAGGAACAACTCGCCTACTACAAGCTTTTATCCCGCAATTTCCCTACTATTCAGGCAGCCAGCACCGAAATCATTAACCTTACTGCTATTTTAAACCTTCCGAAAGGAACTGAGCATTTTATGTCTGACATTCACGGGGAATACGATTCATTTATACATATTGTAAACAATGCTTCGGGAGTTGTAAAGCGAAAAATAAACGATGTGTTTGGCGATACCATATCACAAAAAGACAAATCTGAACTGGCAACATTAATTTTTTATCCTAAAGAAAAATTAAAAATTGTCAAACACGACTATGAAGACGAAATTCATGATTGGTACAAGGTAACTTTGTTCAGGCTTGTAGAGGTTTGCCGAAATGCATCTACGAAATACACGCGTTCGAAAGTCCGCAAAGCTTTACCGAGAGATTTTGCGTATGTAATTGAGGAATTATTGCACGAACAGGAAAATGCCCCCAACAAACAGGACTATTACAACGGAATTATCGATACAATTATTCGAATAGACCGGGCAGATAATTTTGTAATGGCAATTTCTAACCTTATTCGCAGGCTTGTGATTGACCATTTACACATTGTGGGTGATATTTTTGACCGGGGGCCGGAGCCAGACAGGGTTATAGACACGCTAATGTCTTTCAAAGATGTGGACATTCAGTGGGGCAATCATGATATATTGTGGATGGGCGCAGCAATGGGGTGTTGGGGATGCATTTCGAATGTTTTGCGCATTCAGGCACGATATGATAACCTGCCCATTATTGAAGAAAACTATGGGATCAACCTGATGCCACTGGCCACATTCGCTATGGATACTTATGTCGATGATGATTGTCAGGCATTTGCTCCAAAAGCAGAAGCCGTAGCTGAAAACAGCCCGAAACAAGAATTAATGATCAGGCAAATGCACAAAGCCATCAGCATAATCCAATTTAAAATTGAAAGCAGCATTGTTGAGCGTAATCCATGGTACAAAATGGACGACAGGCTTTTGCTCAATCAAATTGATTATGAAAACGGCACCATTAAAATAAATGGAAAAATATATGAACTAAAAGACAAAGGTTTCCCGACCATTGATCCTAAAAACCCGCACGAATTAAATAAAGAAGAAAAAAAATTGATGCACAAGCTTGCACATTCTTTTCTAAATAGCGAAAAACTGCAAAAACACTTGCATTACCTTTATGAAATAGGCAGTATGCACCTTGTGTTCAATAAAAACTTGCTTTACCATGGCTGTATTCCCATGACAAAAGAGGGAGATTTTCAGTCTATGAAGATTTTCGATAAATCATATAAAGGCAAAGAATTAATACTGAAGCTGGAAAAAATAGTTCGCAAGGCATATTCTAATCACATTAAAGGGACTCCCAATTCGTATGAACTTGACTTTTTGTGGTATCTATGGGCAGGGCCGGTTTCACCGCTGTTTGGTAAACAAAAAATGGCCACTTTTGAACGTTATTTAATTGAAGACAAAGAAACACACCATGAGGAAAAAAATCCATATTTTGATTTACGCGATAACGAAGAATCATGCAATAAAATACTGGAAGATTTCGGCATTAAGCCTGATGAAGGACACATAGTAAACGGGCACACACCTGTAAAACGCAAAAAAGGTGAAAGCCCTGTTAAAGCTAATGGAAAACTAATCGTAATTGATGGTGGACTGGCCAAACCTTACCAGCCCATTACGGGAATTGCCGGTTACACACTTATTTACAATTCATTTGGATTAATTTTAGCTGCCCACAAACCTTTTCTTTCGCGCAAAAAGGCCATTATGGAAAATGCAGACATATCGACAAACAAACAAATGCTTGAAAGAAATAGTGTGCGAAAACGTGTAGGTGATACCGATGTAGGGCTTGATCTAAAAGAACAAATCAAAGATTTGGAATGCTTGCTGGAAGCATATCGCGAGGGCATAATAAAAGAACAACCCAAACGTATCTAGAGTCTGTCTATAAAGTCCGCTAACTTCGTTATACTTTTCATTCGCATCAGTC
>CAYPSX010000080.1:0-15354 GCA_964413185.1 uncultured Bacteroidales bacterium | reverse complement strand
GCTCTGAACGAAACCCTCATAGCATATCTACACCGCCTGCTCTACATTCCAAACAAAAGCCCGGATGCCCACATCTTCGTTGATTTTATCAATTTTGCGGACGGTTTCGAGTAGTGGTTCTACTTTGTCGTCTTCTACAACTGTTAGAACCGCATTGTTTTGTTCCGGCCATGTGTGCGTGCCCATGTGCGGGGGACCGGTTTTGGATCCGCGTCCAAAAGTACCGTTCCACTGGGTAAAACCGCGTATCTCGAGCGAATCGAGCATAAACTCTACCTTCTCTGTGTGTGCCTGGTTAAAAACGATGAATATTGTCTTCATAATATCTTTCTATTGATTTAAAAAGGCATATTTAGCCCTGATTTTTTGTTTTTTATTGCGTTCGCCGCGCGTAGCAAAAAGCCTGTAAACCACTGGTACAATTACCATAGTGATGATGGTAGAAGCAACTAAACCACCAATTACAGAAATTCCCATGGGGCTCCAGATTTCTGACCCTTCTCCTGTGCTTAGTGCCAATGGCAACATTCCTAGAATGGTTGTGGTGGCGGTCATGAGTACGGGGCGTAACCGGGATTTCCCAGATAATACAATGGCTTCATCCAAGGTATAACCGCGGTCGCGCATCAGGTTGATATAATCGACCAGTACAATGGCGTTTTTCACTACAATTCCCACCAGCATAACCGCGCCCAGTCCTGCAATTACACTCAACGTGGTGTCGGTTATGAGCAATGCTAAAATTACTCCGGAAAATGCAAACGGTATGGAGAACATAATGATGAACGGCATTTTCAGCGATTCAAATTGCGATGCCATTACAATGTACACCAAGAACAGGCTGAGAACGAGCAATAATGCAAGATCCATAAATCCTTCCTGCTGGTCTTCGTAAGCACCGCCAACTTCGATCATAATTTCGCGTGGTGTTTCAACATTGCCTACCTTTTTCTCAATTTCTGCTGCCAGCTCATTCAGCGATGTTTGATACGGTGTTGCTGATACGGTTACTACACGTTCACGTCTTTTACGTTCAATGTTGGGCGGCGAATAATACTCTTTCACGTCGCCGAGTTCGCCAATGCGCACGCTCATTCCCTGCGAATTTGTAACAGCAATGTTTTCTATGGCTGTAATGCTGTTGCGAAATTGTTTCTTAAAGCGAACAACTACGTTGTATTCATCGCCCGATTCGCGAAAACGCGTGGCAATAAGTCCTTCTACGCGGTTGTACAATGCCCGTGAAACTGTGGCCGTGTTCAATCCATTGGCCGCCAGTTTTTCGCGGTCGAGCTCAAGGCGCAATTCCGGTTTTTCGTTTTCGCGGCTGATCTCTATTTCACGGGCGCCGGGAATGGTTTCGAGGCTGTCGGCCAGTTGCCGCGCTATGCGGGAGGTTTTTTCAATATTGTGCCCGAAAATATCTACATCGACCGTATTTCCGGCCATCATTCCCGAATTTCCCATGTTAACGTTGTAGGTAATAATTTCCGGAATTTGTGCCAGCTCATGCCGTACTTCTTCTGCAATATCCCAAACACTTTTTTCGCGGTCTTCAACATCAACTAAACCAACATTATAATTGATGATGTTCGATCCGGTTGACTGAAAAATGGAAATAAAACCACCCTGATCGTCAGACCCGGCTGAAGTGGCTATCAAATCGACTTGCGGAAATTTATTCTTCAAAATGCTATCGACTTTGCGGGCAATTTCAATGGTTTGGTCTACGCGTGTGCCCGATTGTAGTTCAATGGAGATGGAAAAACGGCTTTCGTCGGTTTGGGGCATAAACTCAGCGCCCAAATTTCCGGCCAGGAATCCTGACCCGATTAAAATGGCCAATGCTCCAAAAACGATCACTTTTTTATGATGCAAGCTCCACCTCAACATGCGGCCATACCAATTATCCAGCCGGTCGAGCATGGGACGGATGGTACGATCGTAACTGAGTCTTCCGGGTTTTTTCTTTTTCTGGCGCAGGCGGAGCATTTTCGAACTCAGCACCGGCGTAAGCGTAATAGCAGCAAGAGTCGATGTTGTAACAGTTATGGTAACAATCCACCCAAGCTGACGGAACATAATTCCCGTCATCCCGGTAATCATGGTCATTGGGAAAAACACCGCCACAACCGTAAGCGTGGTTACAATTACAGCCAGCCAGACTTCATTGGTTGCGTAAATGGCTGCTTCGCGCGGACTGCTGCCCCGTTCTATGTGTTTGGTGATATTTTCGAGTACCACAATGGCATCATCTACCACCATTCCAATGGCAATGGAAAGCGCTGATAGTGAAATAATGTTGATGGAGTTTCCGGTCAGTCGCAAATAGATGAACGAAACAATGAGCGAAATGGGAATGGTGAGCACAACAATGAATGTGGCACGCCATCTTCCCAGGAAAAACAGCACAACAAAAACCACAAAAATAAGGGCAAACAGCAGTGTTTGTGATAAATTATTGATGGAGCCTTTGATAAATTCGCTGGAATCGAAAATGGTTTGTATTTCCACATCCTGGGGCAGATTTTTCTTCAGCTCCTTCATGCGCTCATTCAGGTCGCGGGCAACAGATACGGTGTTGGCTCCCGATTGTTTCATCACCATGAGGCGCACCCCGTTTTGACCGTCTATTTTTTCGTCCATGGTCATTTCGCGGGTAGAATCGCGAATGGTGGCCACATCGTTTAAATACACGGTTTGTCCGTTGAAACTTCCCAAAACGATATTTTGCAAATCGTTGCTGCTTTCAAATTCGCCTTCAACACGCAAAGGATAATCGAGTTTACCCATTTCGATGTTACCTGTGGGCATGTTAAGGTTTTCGGCAGCTAAAATACCGCCAATTTGCTCAATGGTAAGGTTATAAGCTTCGAGGCGGCGTGGATTAATTTCCACGGCTACTTCGCGTGTGGGCGCTCCCAACACGCTGATTGATGCAATTCCGTTTACGCGGTTCAGCGGGTTGATGAGCTTCTCTTCCAGCATCTTTTCAATGCCTTCGTAACTTTCATCGGCAGTTACGGCAAACATTTGTATGGGCATCATGCTGGAATTGAACTTGAAAATATTGGGGTCTTCTGCTTCCTCGGGCAACACGCCTGTTACAAATGACAGTCCGTCGCGAATATTGTTGGCAGCTTCGGTGAGATCGGATTCGTACTCAAATTCCAGCGTAACTACCGAAAGGTTGTCGCGCGAAACAGAAGTTATTTCCTTCAGGTTATCGACCGAGTTCAGTGCATCTTCAATGGGCTTTGTAATATTGGTTTCAATATCACTCGCACTGGCACCTGGGTACGAGGTCATTACAGTAATGGCCGGAAATTCAATTTCGGGGTACAAATCTACCGGAAGTCGTATTACAGAATAAAGTCCGAATATTACAATCCCGATAAAAATCATTATCGTGGTGATGGGCTTTTTTACAGCGTTTGAATATATACTCATGGTTGTGGGCTTTTGAAATTATGAGTTATGCGTGTTCTAAAATTTTTTATGATTTAGTTTTGGACATTAATCAAGTCTCCGTTCATCAGGTTAACCTGTCCGGCAACAATCAGCTCCATACCTTCCTGAATTTTATCGGAAACAAGTTCAACTTTATCGTTATGGCGCGTACCGATTTCCACATCAATTTTATGTGCTTTGCCATTTTTATTGACAAAAACGTAGCGATTGTTGGTTCCTTCCTGTTTCACAACGGCAATAGCCGGTGCCATAAGGGCTACATCATCTTTTAAGTTGATGTGGACTTTGGTAAACATACCCGGGCGTAGTTGTTTATTCGGGTTGTTCACTTTCACTTCTGTTTTAAATGTTCTTGTGGCCGGATTGATGGTTGGATACACCTGGTGAACAATGCCCGTAAAAGTTTCATCGGGATAAATATCAGATTTAATTACCGCTTCCATTCCTTCTTTAATGGTGGGGAAATATTTTTCTGTAATGCTGACTACAGCTTTGAGCGGCGAAAATTGCATAATTGTTACGATGGCAGCTTTCCCCACTTGCGTATTAGGCGCTCCGGAGTACATTTCGCCTTCTTTGTAATATTTTTCTGTAACTATACCATTAAAAGGCGCTTTCAATTTAGTGTTTTCTCGCAAAAACTCAAGGTTCGACACAGCCACTTCATATTGCGTTTTTGCCTGGTCGTATTGCTGGTCGGAAATGCTGTTCAGCCTTTTAAGCGTGTCCATTCTGTAAAAATTGGTACGGGCGTTCTCTACCTGCAAAAGTGCTTGTGTGAGCTGAGTTTGATCCATTTTGACCAAAAGTTGCCCTTTTTTGACCCTGTCGCCCACATCGACAAATATTTTGTTGATACGGCCGGGTTGCGAAGGCGCAAAATACACTTCCTCGAAAGGTTCGAGGGTTGCCGGATAATCTATGGAGCGCTCCAGTTCAACCTTTTTCAATGTCATTGTTTTTACCGGACGAGCTTCTTCTTTTTCGTCCGTTTTTTCATTTTCTTTTGGCGTGCAGGCTCCTAAAAATAAGGAAATTAGTGCTACCCAGCCAATATATTGTAAAGTCTTCATTCTGTTGAGTTTTATAGTTTATTGTATAGTTTTTTCAGGTTAAGGTTTGCTTGCATCAGTTCCAGTGTGGCGTTGAGGTAATTACTCTCCGCCTGGAGGTAATTTGTGTTGGCCTGCGTAAGGTCGAGGCTGGATACGAGGCCCTGTCGAAATTTATTCTCCATGTTTTTCAGTACCCGTTTTGCCACTTCAATATTTTCTTTTTGCGTGTTATAATTTTCGTAAGCCGATGCAAACTCATAGCGTAACTGATTGTTTTGCAGCATGAGTTGTTCTTCGAGCATTTGCTTGCTGCGGTTTACTTTATCGAGCTCTATTTTGGCTTTATCAACTTTAGCCTGGCGAATTCCTCCGGAAAAAATGGGAATACTGAGGTTCAATCCGGCTGCATTTTTCGGGCTCAGGTCGAATCCGGTAGTCATCAATTTTTCTGTATAACTGTAAAATCCGGTGAGCGTAGGTGCATAAGCCCATTTTTGCATATCGACCATTTTCTTTTGCAGTTCCTCCTGCGTGGTAACGATTTGGTAGTTTGGGTTTTGCGAAACATCAAACCCATCGCCCAGGTTCATGGCTTTCTCAATGTTTGTGAGCAAATTGCTCAAAGAGTCGGTTAGTTCAATTTCCCGGGTATTTTCCAGTCCCATTTGAAAACGGAGCATATTGTAATTCAGGTTAATGTTCCGGCTCATAGATTTTTTCTGGTTCTCGAGTTGGGTTATGCTGATGCTGATTTGGTCTACATCAACTTGCTCGGCCATACCGGCTTCGTACATGTTTTTGGTGTGGTTTTTAATTTTCTCGAGGTTTTTGATGTTTTTATCCAACACATCAACAATTTCTTCGGTTACCAAAATAAGTTGATAGATGTTGGCCACACTCTCTTTTACATCGAGTTCGGTAATATTGACCTGTTGTTTGGCGAGTTCTTTGCCAATTTTGGCTGTTTTTAGTCCAACCCAGTATTGTCCGCCGAAAATAAGTTGCGACAGTTGTACTTTTGCATTGGATTGGTCGGTCATTACAATGGTTGATGAAGAAGGAGCAGACATGCTCTGTAAAATCTTCAGAATTTCCATATCGCCGGCATCGAATTGGGTATAATCGATGTCGGGCATTTCGGTGCTTTGATCGTCGTCGCCTCCAAAATCGAGTTCTGCCTCGTAATTGAAGTTGGTCATGTAATCGAGTGTACCACTCACTTGTGGTAATCCCTGTCCGCGGGTTTCTTTGTATTGCTCATCGGCAATTTTCACATCCTGCCTGGCATTTTGGAGTTGCAGGTTCTTTTCAATTGCATATTGCTGAGCCTCATCCAGGGAAAAAGAGAGTTTTTCCTGGGCTGAAGCAGCAACAAAAAGTGCCAGGAGAGGAATCATTAATAAAACAGTTTTAAGGTTCATAGGTGCATATATTTGTTTTAAAGGTTCTTTGGTTTGCGAACTAAATAAACTATCTTTTATGAAAATATTCTTTTTTAAGGTCTTCGAATTTACCCAGGAAAAATTCTGTAAGTTCGATAAGGTCTTTAAAGAATTTTGCATTGCGCGAATTTGGATCGGCTTTTAGTTCCAATATTTTAGCTAAAATTTGCTTTTTATCGGTGAGTTTTCGTTTCAACTCATCGATTAAAACAAACGGGTCTTCCCGTTTAATGCGAAAATATCGCTTGCGGTCGCCCGGTCGGGTAATATATTCGACAATATTGCCGGCCTGGAGCATTTTCAGGGCAACACTTGCCGAACTTTTGCTGATTTTGAGCTCCTCAACAATGTCGTCGAAGGTGTATTCCTCTCTGTCCATAACCATCAGGAGCGCAATAATTCGTCCGGCAACGGGCTGCATTCCCTCCTCCTCGTAGTTACGACCCAGTGTTTCGACCAAGTGTTTTTGTTGCTCTATTCGTTCTTCCGCTTTCATATAGAATAAAATTAATTTTGGCAAATGTAAAAGTAAAATTTGGTTCGACAAATATCGAACCAAAAAAACTAAAAATTTGTTAATATTTTGTGAAAAATGAACTTTATGCCATTTATCCCGGCCACCCCTGCTTTAAAGTGCTGCCGCAATCACACACAACTTTCGTCAGGTTATCTATCTACCAGAGATTTACATCACACGTGTGACAGATTCAGCATTTTCACGAAAAAGCATTACTTTTGTAGCACATTTAGAAAAGAGAGGAGACGTTTATGAAGGAAGAGACGCAAAGACAAAAGAAAATCAACCGCCAGTTGCAACGCGACCTGGGAGAGATGCTTCAAAAAGACGGGGCATCAATTCAGCCCGGCATTATGTTCACTGTAACGCAAGTGCGGGTTACACCGGATTTATCCATAGCCCGGGTATATTTAAGTTTGTTCCCGACTGAAAATCCTGAAGAAATTATCGAAAAAGTAAATGACCATAGCCGGGAGCTGCGGTACAACCTTGGAAAAAGGGTCAGGCATCAGCTTCGTGTTGTTCCGGAGTTGCATTTTTATTTAGATGATTCCCTGGATTATATCAACAATATTGAAGAAAAGCTCAACGAAGATTAGCACATGCGTTTACCGCTTTTCATAGCACTTAGATACCTGGTTTCGCGCAAAAAGCAACACGCCATAAACATTATTTCGGGTATTTCCATCACCAGCGTTTTGGTGGGCACCTTTGCATTGGTCGTGGTTTTGTCGGTTTTTAACGGGTTCGATAAAGTTGTACGCAGCCTTTTCAGTTCGTTCGATCCTGAACTGAAAGTATTGCCGGCAACCGGCAAACGAATCAGCGCCGATGAAGCTACGCTTGAACTTGTGCGAACGACCGAGGGCGTAGAAGTTTTCTCGCTTACGCTGGAAGAAAATGTGCTGCTCAAATACAACGAAAAAACACATCCGGCCAGGGTTAAAGCAGTAGATGAAAAGTATTTCCGGGTAACCGGCCTGGATACTATGATTGTGCACAAAGCCGAGGAGCAACCGAAAAACGGCAACTTTTGTATTGTAGGACAAGGACTTGCCTATTATCTGGGTGTAAATCTGAATTTTGCGCGTGCGGTTTTTGTTTATGCGCCCAAACGCAATGCAGGGAAAAATATTCAGGCGCACAATGCTTTTCGCCGCGATTATATTATTCCCTCGGCCATATTTTCCATACGCCAGGAGATAGACGAGCGCTACATGATCGTGCCCCTTTCATTTGCTTCAGAATTATTTCAAACCAATGGCGAAATTTCATCCATAGAAATTAAAACCAACGGCAACCGGGATATTGATGATGTAAAAGAAGATTTGCAAAGCCGTTTGGGCGATGCTTTTGTGGTAAAAAACCGGTATCAACAGCATGAATTTTTCAATAAAGTAATGAAATCGGAAAAACTCTCCATTTTCATGATTCTCTCTTTTATTTTGGTTATTGCCTCGTTTAATATTCTGGGATCGCTCACCATGCTCATAATAGATAAAAAGAAAGATGTTGGAATTTTGCAAAGTATGGGTGCCAACAATAAAACCATCAAACATATTTTTATGCTCGAAGGAGTTATGATTACCGCTGTTGGCGCTGTTGCCGGTACAATTCTGGGTTTCATTGCCGCCTGGGTACAGCAGACCTTCGGTTTAATTAAAATAAATACGCAGGGAACATTAATAATTGATACATATCCGGTAGAAATTCAGGGCGGCGACTTCATTTGGGTGTTGGGCGTAGTTATACTCATTGGATTTATTGCATCGTGGTTTCCGGTGCAATTGCTCACAAAGAAATTGCTCAAAGTAAAATGATGCATGAAATTAATCGCCAATAACTGCATAACTACAAGCGTAAGGGAAAACGTTATGTCCTATTCTAAAAATATTTATTAATGACTTATTGAATAAATATTTTTCAACTTTCTATATTTGCGGGTCCATAAAATTAATCACATGAACTTACCTTTGAACTCCAAAAAACCGCTTCAGCTCACGCTCCTCGTAATGCTTGTAACAACTGCCCTGCGACTTTGGGCTGCCGCAGGCACCGGTTTGGGTATTGGTGAAGCCTATTATTTTAGGGGAGCAGTACATTTGGATTTAAGTTACTACGACCAGCCGCCATTGTTTTTCTGGTTAAGCGGACTCTCCATACGATTGCTCGGATACACAAATTTTGCCTTGCGATTGCCGGCAATTTTGATGTTTATTGGCACCATGTGGTTTATGTTTACCACAACCAGACGACTTTTCAATGCCTGGGCAGGTTTTTTTGCCGTGGCTTTATTGAATATCAGTTTTGTTTTTACCATTCCTGTAGCATCGTGGTTTCAGCCTGATGCACCACTCATGTTTTTCTGGATGCTTTGTACGTGGTTGCTGACCAATATTCTTTTTCCCCGGAAAGAGCGTAGTACAACAGAAATCAGGAATAGCAGAAAAACTTACATTCAGTGGATTTTGGTTGGCATTGTTTTGGGTTTGACCACGTTGAGTAAATATCATGCAGGCTTTTTACTTGCCGGTACTTTTCTGTTTGTGGTTTTCAGCAAAACACAGCGTCATTGGTTATGGCACCCGGGGCCTTATATTGCCATTGTACTCACCGCATTGATCTCGCTGCCCATTTTTATCTGGAACATACAGCACGACTGGGCTTCATTTGCGTTCCAGGGAGGCCGCGCAGGTAGCGGAGGTGAGTTTGAGATACATTTTAACTGGTTCCTGCGGAGTCTTGTGGGGCAAATGTTTTGGCTCGCTCCCTGGATTTGGGTACCATTGGTTATTCAGCTATACAGAACATACAAAAACAGGATTTCGCATCCGCCGTCGCACTTTTTCTTTTGGACAGCCATTCTGCCCATTGGCTTTTTCACCATTATTACACTTTGGGCCAATACACAGTTTCATTTTCACTGGCAGGCACCGGGCTACATGATGCTTTTCATACCGCTCGGATATTCCGTATACCGCAATATTGAATCTACTACGAGAAAAAGAAAACGCACCTTAAGCTGGCTTATTGGCTCTGCTGCATTTACCGTAATTTTTGGAACCGTATTGCTGGTACACACAGAAACAGGCTTTTGGCAAAATAACGGCCCGCGCGACATCGTTGAAAAGTTCGGCGGCGACCACGATCCAACCATTGAAGCGGTAGATTACGATGAAATAAAAACCCGCTTTGAGCAGGAAGGCTGGCTCAACGATCCCGAAATTTTCATTGGTTCCATCAGATGGTGGCAAACAGGTAAAATTGACTGGGCTTTGAAAGGCGAAAAGAAAATGATTATTTTCCACCACGACCCACGAAACTACGCCTATTTCTACGATCCGAAGGAATTGCTTGGAAAAGATGCCATTGTAATTGCACAAAATGAGTTTAAACAGGTCAGGGCTTATACAAAACCTTTTTTTGACAGCATCAGGGAGTTGGAACCGATAGACATAAAAAGAAACGAAATAACAGAAATATCGCTACACGTCTATTATTGCGAAAACTTTAAAGTTCCGGAAAAGAAACTAAAAAACTGGCCGCTTTACCACGCGCTGAAAGAGGAAGACAATTAGGGGTTTGTAAAACGAATTTTATGGAAAAATCAAAAACTGTAAAAGAATACAAAAAACAAATAGTTATAACCTATGCCGCAGTTATAGGCATCATGGTACTGGGCATTTTAGCTGCCATAATCATCAACAATCAGTATATTCCCGAACCGAATCAGATTTATGATAAAATATTTGCTTACCTGGTACCGGCTTTTTTCATAATTACAACCCTTGCTGCTTATTTATACTTCAACAATAAAATTCGCGATATCAAAAATGAAGATTTATTGGCAAACAAGCTTGAAAAATATAAGGAGCTTTATATTATAAAACTAGGTCTTTTCAGTGGAACAGGGCTGTTTGCAATATTAGCATATTTAGTTACAGCAAATATTGTCCATATAATAGTTTTAGGCCTTACGTTTATGCTATTCGCACTTAACAGATTCTCTACTAAAATTTTATATGAGCAGTTAGGGTTAGATGAAGATGAACAGAACACTGTAAATAACGATACATCAGATATAACTCCTTCGCTTGAACGAACCTACATGCAAAGAAACCCCTGGATTGTAATCATAATGATGCTGTTTTTTCTTTACCTTATTTATGATGGTTTAAAAGATCTAATTTGATGGTTTATCGGTCTTTGATATAGTTTGCCGGATCGTCACACGTGATTATATGTGCTGTAGTACGAAAACTACCAAATAACCAACCAATAAATCACACCCGGATTATCTGCATCTATTCCTATTCCTCTTGAATAACCATGCTCCCACCCGATTGGTAAATAGGGTTTGCTTTTTAGTTTTTAGTGTTCTTTGTATCCTTATGGTTTACCCTCTTTTTAAACCACAAAGGCACTAAGGGCGCAATGGTTAGATTTTTGGGAAGCCTCAGTAGAACTTCCTATTAATTATTCAATAATATAATCGCTCTCTCAACTCAACGAAAAAGCAAAAAACACTAAACTCACAATGAATACTTTGATATTCAGCGATGTGTTGCGATGATCGCTGCAAAAAAGCATAACAATCAACTAACCTGCATTATTCAAGAAAAAAGGGCCCCATATTGGTAACCCTTTTTTCAATTTACAAAAAAGTCTACTATCTGTTAATTATTAACCGCTTCATTTCCATAGCTCTTTCATTGTATACGCGAATGAAATATATTCCGCTTCCGGCACCTTCCAAATTTATGCTGCTCTCATTGGTTATTTGAGTTGAATACACAACTTTGCCCACGGCATTCATAACATCTATTGTGTAAGTTCCATCAACCTTGATAAAGAAAACCCCATCGTTCGGATTCGGATATATTTCAATACGTTCGGCTGACAGATCATTGAGACCAAGCATATCGATATTAACTGTTTCTGGTCCGTCGACAACATCAAACGTACCATGTATTTCGTCGTAATTTTGCAGGCTTACCGTGTAATTATGCGTTCCTGCTTCCATTTCTGCTGCTGCATCGCCATTTTGATCTGTACTCATCGTTCCCGCCGGACATGTTATTGTAGCACCCTCCATTGGAACGCCATCGGCTGTTACATGAAAAGTTACCATGTAAGTTAATGGGAAAGGTGCCACGATTTCGATAAACAAATCTTCTCCTGCGATTGTGAATGAGTCTTCAAAAGATGACATATCTTCCAGGATTACCGTATAATCATACGTGCCATCAGGCAATGAAATAGATGCCTCGCCAGATGCATCTGTATATAATGTATTGTCTGCAACTAAAATCTCAGCTCCCTGAACAGGTCCTGTACTGTCTGTCACAGTGAATGTAACAGTGCGGGCTTCACTCACGCATGATAACTCAGCAACCCATCCGGATTGGTTTACATATCCATCAGATTCAAATACAAAAGTAAGAGCTCCTGATGCATTTGAGGCAGTAATATTCTCTGCCGGGTTATTATCACAAAAAGTGCCTATGAGTGGTGCATTGGTATCTTCTCCATCATAAACAGTAAGTTCATCATAGCAACCACCTCCACTTATATCTTCTACGGAAAACTCAGTGAAGTTAAATTGCAACATATTACCTGATTCTGCCGGAAAAAATGTCATGCTGTAATTTGCACCATCTGAATAATTTTCTTCTGCTCCTCCATCATCATAAAACAAACCATTGCAGGCGGTAGCTGTTCCGTCGCCCATTATATAAACACTCAACACTTCTACGGCATCGTTTTGCGTAAAGGGTTCAGAGTCGCCAATAACATTGGAAGCAATTAACTCTATACTATAAAACCCGGGTGAATTAAACTGCACTTTTGGGTACGTTGAGCTTGCTGTTGTACCTTCTACATAATTAAATTCGGTACCTTCAGTTCCCGGAGAGATGCTCCATGCCCAAGCTGTTGGTGTATTCGTTGAGAGGTCGGTAAACTGAACCACTTCTCCCGGCATTAAAACATCCTGATCGATGGTAAAATTGGCCTGTGGCACTTCTGTCAGCTCATTAATCACGATATAATCTGTTTTTAACTCCGTATCGCTTCCTTCAGAATTTGATGCAGTTAATTCAACTGAATAACTACCAACCGTATAAAATTGAACCTGTGGGTTTTGATTTGCCCCGGTTGTTTCATTTACAAACTCATAATCGACTCCGGCTTCTCCGGGGGTAATGCTCCATGACCATTGATTAGGCGCATTTTCAGTCAGATCGGTAAACTCGACAATGTCGCCCTCGGTTGTTTCTGCCGGATAAGCCTCAAAATTGGCTACTGGTGGTGCAGGTGGCACTAAATAAATTTTATAATCTTCTGTTTCGCCCCAGGAAAACATACCACAAGGATCGATATCTCCTGAACCTTCGCTGGCAACCACGCGCATAAATTTCTGTCCCTGAACAGTATTGGACGGTACAAGCACAGTCTCGGAAAAAGTTTCAGTGCCTTCTGTAACCGGGGTTGCGAAAACCATTTCTCCATCGTCATCAAAATCGCCATCGTAGTTCCAATCAATGTAAACTTTGGCTGACTTACTGTAATCGCCATCACACGTGCCTAAAGTAACACTTATGTCAAATGTCTGGCCAATCATAAATTCATCGGTAAGTGATTCATCTTCTGTAAAGTCAACATACGCAGAGCATTCTCCGGCCGTGTTATTTACTACATCGCCAAAGGCTACTTCATCAATTTCGCTGTCGCCGTTGTTGGTCGCACCAGATGCGCAATATTCAGGCACAAAACCGATGATAACTTCCTTATTTTCAATTGTGTTATATTGATCATTCTGAGCGCCGGAAACATAATACTCGAGATTTACAGCTGTTCCAAGTGCTGCATTTTGTTCAGCAATAACTTCAAAAGTTGCTAATGCAGTATCTCCGGAAGGAATTTCCCCGATTATAAATGCAGCATTTGTGAATGTTAAATATTCTTCTCCATCAATAAAGTTAAACTCAGCATTCACATCATTTACACCGGCATGACCTGCATTTATCGTTTCTACGTTCAAAACGGCAGTTTCACCGGGATCGAGAATGCCGTCGTTATTGCCATTAGCAGAATCGTCAATAATTAAATCTCCAACAATGAGTTGAGGAGCGTTAATTTTGAGACTGGCGTATGATGTCCATTCATAATTTTCCTTGTCGCTTCCGGTGGCAAATATTTCGAAATTAACGGTATGCTGATCTTCAACACTGTCTGCTATTTCAAAAGCAAATGCAGCATCCAGTGAAATGGAATCGCCGGCGTTTAAATTGCCCAGATCATAAACAGAATCGGTAATGGTAATGTAATTATCTTCTGCACGAAGTTTTACCATTACACTATTGGCATCATATCCGCTGCCCTCTTCAGCAAAATTTTTCATTTTTACATTCATGGCCAAAACACTGCCATAATTTGGCGTATCATCTAAGGTATAGCTGTCGAGCCCCACGTAAGGCGCATCTGTGAGCACAACTACTGAGCCCTGATGGCGGTTCTTATTATGGGCAATTACTGAAATCGTGATTTGCTCAGGTGAGGTCAAAGGGTTAAAAAGCTGCACAATGGCATCACCATTTTCATCAGCTACAGCGCGTCCGATAAGTGCATTGTTTTGCATCAGCGCAATTCTGGCAAAGGGCGCATCTGTTTGAACACTAAACTGGCTACTTCCAATATTTATGGCTGCATTGTAACTAACCACCATATCGGCAGGCTGAGCCGTCCAGATATCCATGGATGGATCGCCAAAAAGCGTAAGTTCATAAGCGCACCAGCGCATCGCACCTTCATGACTGTTTATAAGGGCAATATTATCGCTTTTTGAATCGCTGTTAGCTTCGCCAATAATGGTAATATCTTCCCCAAATATGGCATCAAAAAACTGGCGGTCGTAATACTGCGAAGCACCATCGGTGCTGGAGTGCTGTCCCCATCCATAACGCGAATTCATGATACAGGCCACTGCTCCATTTTCAAAGTTGGTAAACTCTTCTGCAAAACAATCTTCAGTGCCATAACTCCCTTCAGAACTTCGGTTATCGAATGATCCACAATAACATCCCTGTGAATAATCAATTACAAAACCCCGTGTAATACCATCGTTTTGAAAATTAGAGGTTGTAATATCACTGTTGTCCAGAGTCATATGATAAGTTACATCGCAATGTCCGAGATGATTCAACAGGTTAAGGCCATTGGTATTAAACTCATCGTAAATATCCTGGTGGCTCCAACTTTCGTCTCGCTGATACAAGCGATTAATCTGGAAATTGTCTGCAAACCCCGCGGAAGTGTATCCATGGGTTGAGGCTCCATCGGCAACTTCATCTTTATAATCTCCTCCGTAAGTCGGGTCGTCCCATAATAACTCACCAACCATCAGCGCTTTGTCAAGATCTTCTACAACAGGCTGATCCTGATACATGATAATTTTATTCATGAACTTTTCAAGTTCAACTATTTCATCTGCAGCGATACGGCCTACGTGTACTTCGGCTAATAAATCTTCCTCATCTATTTCTCCATAAATGCCATCGCCATCGGTATCCCAATTACCATCTAAACAAGAATAGTAAATGTCGGCAGGGATGAAATCATCTGTCATTCCGTAAGCATCACCAACCATACCACGTGTTGGTACAATGTTGTCATCTCCACTTCCATCGGCATCGCCGCCAAGAACAACATACTTCAGGTTATGATTTTGGTAATAATCAATGATACAGTTGCGGATTTTTTCAGGGTTATCGGTTCCTGAATAGGTTGTGTAAATATCATCGACCATTTGAGTTTCTACGATAAAACCTGTATAGAAAAAGAACAGGAAAAATAGCTATAATAATAAAAT
>CAYPSX010000079.1:0-15394 GCA_964413185.1 uncultured Bacteroidales bacterium | reverse complement strand
TTGAACCAAGCGAAAAGAAAAGAGACAGTGAATTTATAAATCGCTCAATTTAGGTCAAAATTATATTTTGTCATGCTGAAGCTTACTGGAGGTTTGTGGTTTATTATTTTTAGTACTGTGGTTTTTGAGATACCCGTGCCTTATAGACGACCGTTTTTATTTAAAATTACGATCAATGCAAAATTATTCCGGTCATTCCCGTACGGATTGGCCTTAGCCGGGTTTTTGGGCATATATATTCGACCGGCCAGGGCAATTCTTCCATCTTTGAGCAAAATTCCCGAACTCAGGTCGCTGGTTGTTGGCAAATTCTTAGCAATTTCATCGGGCATTTCTGAATCGGGTTTATCTTTTATCGAAAACTCATGCGCATGTACTTGTTTTAAGTTATCGTTTACCACAACATATTTCCCTTTGGTTATGGGTCTTTCATTGTGAACTTTTATGTTTGATCCATACACCAAAAATTGGTCGTCGGGTTTCATTACGAGGCCGTTTCCACTCAGGTCAAGTAACACATTATACGATTGTTTTTTTCCTTCACTGTTAAGTTTGATTATTCGGGTTTCATTTGTTCCCATGTATTCTTTGCTGTAGCTGCACATATAAATAAAATTGCCCTTGCTGTCTTCTGCAAGGTCTTGTGAATAAAAATTGTCGGGAACCGGAACACTAACACGCCAAAGGGGTTTCCCAGATCGGTTGACTTTGTATAGCACAGGAGAAAAATCGGATAGGCTTTGGCTGTATTTTTTTCCCAGCACTAAAAAATTTCCATCCTTTAGTTCGATTATTTTTGTTGCTTCTTCGTTTTGCGATGATTTGATTCTTCTCGACCAAACAGTTTCATCTTTTTCGGCATTCAATTTAAGTAGGTTGATATTGTATAGGTTTTTATTGTCAACCTTTGTTTCAGCAAGCATAATATTTGTACCATCAATATTTGCTACATCGTTGAGTATGGTTGAATATACCACGTAGTCGCTCTTTTCGTTCACCATTTCGCCTTTGGAATTGAATGTGGCAATCCATGGAGCAAAGATAGGCCCCTGATGCCGGCTCCCCAACATCTTAACTCTTTGATTGTCAAGAATGAACAGCTCACTGAGATCATATATCTTTGTCTTGTTTAATGCTTTATGGGTTAATAAATTTCCACGCTTATCAATCCGGCAGAAATATGGAATTGAGCTCTCATAATTGGCATTTGAAAGTTTTCCCATCAAATAAATTTCCTGGTTTGGCGCTTCTGTTAAAGCTTGTAATTTATTATTTACGTAATTTTCTGATGGGTTTGGATAATAAAAAATCCCCGTTTGGGCATGCAAAACCGGGGATATTAGCATCAGCAAAAATACTGATACAATGGCGGTGCGTGTAAAGCTTTTTATAGTCATATTGTTATGATTTTGGTTAATTGGAACCAATGGTAAAAACAAAGTTATTTATTTTCAATAAATTCCATTACTTTCTTCACCATATTTGTGGAACCAATAATCAAAGGTGTACGCTGATGCAAGTCTTTAGGTTTCAAATCAAGAATTCTGTCCACACCATTCACGGCCATTCCACCGGCTTGTTCAACAACAAATGCAAGCGAATTGGCTTCATACAGTAACCTGAGTTTACCATTGGGAGCATCATCTGTTGCAGGATAAATAAAAATACCGCCTTTGAGCAGATTCCGGTGAAAATCAGCTACCAAAGAGCCGATATATCGTGCTTTGTATGGCCGGTTTGTTTGTTTGTCTACTACTTGTGTGTATTTGATGTATTTTTTTATGGCATCGTCGAATTTTAAATAATAGCCTTCATTTATTGAATAAAGAGTACCACTTTCGGGTGTACGAATATTTGCGTGCGACAGGCAAAACTCACCAATGCTAGGGTCCAGTGTAAACCCGTTTACACCGCGTCCGGTTGTGTAAACCAGCATGGTCGATGATCCGTAAATAATATATCCGCCGGCCACTTGTTTGAGCCCTTCCTGCAAAAAATCTTTTTCTTCAGCTTTGTGTCCGCGCTCCGATAAACGGCGATAAATGGAGAAAATGGTTCCAATGGAAACATTCACATCAATATTTGAACTTCCATCCAGCGGATCAATGCAAACGATGTATTTCCCGTCGTTAGCCAATACATTATCGAAAGTTACAATATTATCGTCTTCTTCAGAAGCCATGCCACAAACTTCGCCGGAAGCCCGCAGTGCATGAATGAACTGTGAATCGGCATAAACATCCAGTTTTTGCTGTACTTCGCCCTGTGTATTTACCGTGCCTACATCACCTAAAATATCAACCAGTCCCGCTTTATTTACTTCCCGGTTTACAATTTTTGCAGCAACACCAATGTGGCTCAATAACCTCGATAATTCACCTGTTGCATATTTAAAATCGGATTGTCGGCGAATGATAAATTCATTCAGTGTCATTCCCAGGTATTCTTTCATAGTTTTTGTTTTTGCATCCATAATTTGTGCTGTTTTTATTATTTAGTGTTTGCCCATAATGTCCGATATCTGCATTTCGACAAGCTCAATGTATCACGTTGTTGCTCAAATTTAAAATCCTCACATACCTTATGTATGCTGCGGTTTTAAATTCTCACACGCCTTGATCTCGAACATTCTGAACTAAACACTTCACTTTATAGACGGTCTCTATTTAGAAACTAAAACACTAAATCATTGTAACTGTTTTTGAAAAAACCAACAAAAAATGGTAATATGCCCTAAATTTTGATTTTTAAAAAAAATCATACGTTTTATACAAATTTAAGAAAATTTAATGAGTTATGTTAGTATATAAATTTGGCGGTGCTTCAATAAAAGACGCAAAATCGATCAAAAAAATGGCCGATATTGTGCTTAAATGTCAGGACAGCTTAGTTGTTGTTGTATCTGCCATGGGAAAAACCACAAATAAACTTGAAGAAATTGCAAAGTTGTGGTTCAATGGCCGCGATTTTGAATCAGAATTACACGATTTAATTGAATATCATCAGGATATAATTGCCGAATTGTTTGAGCAACATGTGCCCGACAATATGAACAGCTTGTATGGTGATTTGCGCGATAAATTGCGGCAGGAACCTTCAATGGACTATTTTTATGAATATGACCAGATAGTTTCTTTTGGTGAGTTGATGTCGACCAAAATTATCGCATCGTATTTTAATATTTTGAATGCAGCTACACACTATCTTGATATTCGCGAAATAATTAAAACCGATCGCAAGTTTAAAGAAGCTGAAGTTATTTGGGATCTTACCAAGCGAATGGTTTTAGAGCGTATTACCTTTAAAAACTACGATATTTACCTCACACAAGGTTTTATAGCCGGATCAACAAATAACCAAACAACTACGCTTGGGCGCGAAGGAAGCGACTATTCAGCAGCATTGCTGGCACACGCCTGCGGAGCCGAAAAACTTGTGGTTTGGAAAGATGTGCCCGGCATAATGAATGCCGATCCGGCCTGGTTTCCAAATGCAGAAAAAATTGAAAGTCTTTCATACGGCGAAGCAATCGAACTTAGTTATTACGGAGCAAAAGTAATTCACCCCAAAACCATAAAACCACTTCAGCAAGGGAATATTCCGTTATATGTGAACTCTTTTCTGGAACCGGAAAAAGAAGGAACCATCATTGGAGCAGAGGAAAAAGTTAAATATCAAATGCCGGTATTTATTCGTAAACAAAACCAGGCACTAATCAGCCTACGTTCGCGCACCCCCGAATTTATAGCCGAAACACACATCAGTCATATTTTTAAAGAATTGGTCGATATGCAAATTTCCGTTCAGCTTGCGCAAATGTCGGCTGCCAGTTTTACACTGTGTATAGATCGCAAAGAAGAAGTTTTCGATCAATTTATAACCCTGCTCCAAAAAAATTATGAAGTTCGGTTTAACGATAATGTAGAAATAGTAACCATTCGAAACTACACGCCGGAGAGCCTGGAAAAAATCACTAATGATCATGAAATTCTGATCGAACAAAAAACCCGCCGTACTGCGCAAATTGTGAGACAGAAAAAACAATAGAGTATTCTTGCCGGCACTATAGAATCATACAAAGTGCCTTACTCCGCCATAGCATCGCGAAGGCACAGTGTGTCAAAATTTTTGTCATGGCTCGGTTTATTGGAGATTTTAGTAGAAATACCCCCTTAAAAACTGGAAAAATAGTACTTTTGTAAGTTAAAGTTATATATTTTGGTATTATTTGATTATACCATACATAAAAATTACAGACATGAGTAGTAGAGTAGATAATACATGTGAATGTACCGAAAATAGAGCTCATGCCAACAGAGAATGTTTTTCAGGCTGTGGTGCAAAACTTAATGTGCACAACTGGATGTACAAAATAGCCCAGCCGGCTGCTATAAATGAAATTGTTGAAGTTCGTTTTAAAAATACACGAAAAGCTTTTTACAGAAATGTTAACGAACTTAATTTGAGAGTTGGAGATATTGTGGCAGTTGAAGCATCTCCGGGGCACGACATCGGAGTTATCACACTTACAGGGGAGTTGGTTAGGGAACAGATGAAAAAATATAAAGTTCCGCCCAACTCCGAACTTAAAAAAGTTTACAGGAAAGCAAAACCGGCCGATGTAGACAAATGGGAAGAGGCCAAAGCACTTGAACACGAAACCATGATCGAATCGCGAAAAATTTCCCGCGACCTCGATCTGGATATGAAAATTGGCGATGTAGAGTACCAGGGCGACCGCACCAAAGCTATTTTTTATTACATAGCCGAAGACCGTGTAGATTTTCGTCAGTTGATAAAAGTATTGGCCGAGCGTTTTCGTATACGGGTAGAAATGAAACAAATTGGTGCACGCCAGGAAGCCGGACTTATCGGCGGAATTGGCTCATGCGGACGGGAACTTTGTTGCTCAACCTGGATCAGCGATTTTGTGTCGGTTACAACCAACGCTGCAAGGGTTCAACAATTAAGCCTTAATCCGCAAAAGCTTGCCGGCCAGTGCGGAAAACTAAAATGCTGCCTCAATTATGAACTCGATAGTTACATAGACGCACAAAAAGACTTCCCACCAAGCGATAAGCCACTCAAAAGTAAAATTGGACTTGCCCATCATCAAAAAACCGATGTTTTCAAGCGCATTATGTACTACCAGGCTATTGGAGAAAATGGTTCACAGCTTATTGCCCTTCGACCGGAACGTGTAGCAGAAATATTGCGCGCCAACAAAAACGGTAAAGATGTAGATATATGGAAAGAACAAAAAATCGACATTAATATTACCGGGAAAAACGCAGAACTCGACTATACAAACTCTGTGGGAACAGAAAGCCTGACACGTTTCGACCAAAAAAAGAAACCAAACAAAAAGCGCAAAAAACGCCGAAATAACAGACGCAATGATAATAAAAAACGTAATTAGTCTTATTCTTTTTACAAGTGTAATACTGAGTGGTTGTGATCAATATCGCCACTACGATGAGTATCGCACAATGCCCGCGGAAACATGGCACAAAGATTCTGCGAAAACGTTTGAGTTTCAAATATCCGATTCGCTCATTATTTATAACATGTTTATAAATATCCGAAATACAGGCAGGTATCCATATTCAAATTTAATTACGTTTATCGAAACAAAAATGCCCGGTAATAAAACTATGCGTGACACCCTCAACTGCTTCCTGGCCGACGAATCTGGAGAATGGCTCGGATCAGGTTTTGGAAGCATTTGGACCAGCAAAGTTCCGTACAAAATTAAAGTACGGTTCCCACGAAACGGAGAATACAAAGTAATTCTTCAGCATGGTATGCGCAAAGAAAAATTGCCCGGGATAACAGATATTGGTATCAGAATTGAAAAATCGCATTAAAAGTGGGGAAGAATAAACTTGTAAAGTTTGCCGAAAACAAAACCTTTACACACGTAATAGAGCCTCAGCTCGATACATACTTACATAACGACCACGAATTGAAAGGCAACTGGCACGAAAATATTTTTGGGAATAATAACCCGATTGTGCTTGAGTTGGGCTGCGGTAAAGGCGAGTACAGTGTCAATCTGGCAAAAAAATATCCAAACAAAAATTTCCTGGGCATCGATATCAAAGGAGCCCGAATTTGGCGTGGAGCTAAAAACAGTCACGAACAACAATTGCCCAACGTTTTTTTTCTCCGTGCGCGCATTGAGTTTTTGACTCACTTTTTTGCTGAAAACGAAGTATCGGAGATTTGGATAACTTTTCCCGATCCGCAGCGCAAGAAACGGCAACGCAAAAAACGTCTTACACACACATCGTTTCTCAGAATGTACCAGCAAATTATGAAACAGAGCGGTTTGGTACATTTAAAAACCGATAGCCTGTTTCTGCACAAATACACCAAAGCTTTACTCAAAGCCAATGATCAAAAAATTTTGGCAAGTACCGACAAATTATACAACAGTAATTTGTATGAAGATGAATTGACGATAAAAACACATTACGAAGCGCTGTACCTTGAGGGAAATCCCACAATTACCTATTTGAAATTCCAACTTGACAAACACGCAAATTTAACAGAACCCGAAATAGACGATGAGCAGTTTTTATGAAAAGGTATATGAAATTGCACGGAACGTGCCCAAGGGAAAAGTCACCACCTATGGAATAATTGCCCGCAGTCTGGGTAGTCCGGGGGCTGCACGCATGGTTGGTTGGGCGCTAAATGCTAAAAAAGCATCACTGGCTGATATTCCTGCTCACCGTGTTGTAAACCGGAATGGCCTGCTTACCGGGAATAAATATTTTCCGGGAAACAACATGGCCGAATTGCTCGAAAACGAAGGCATAGAAATTGCTAATAACCAAATTGTAAATTTGCAAAACCATTTATGGGATCCGTCCCTTTATTTAAACATTAATAAGCTATGACATATACAACCAAACAAATTTTTACTGCACTACGCAACGTAATGCATCCCAAAGAAAATAAAGACATAATTTCACTGGGCATGGTGCAGGAGCTCGAAATTGAAGACAACAAAGTTGGATTCACCCTTGTTTTTCCAATTGATACTGACCCAAATATCGAACCTATTCGCAAAGCATGTGTAAAAGCATTGGAAACAGAGTTTGGCGATGATATCCAAATTCGCGGCAACATAAAAGTAAAAGCATTGAAAAAAGAAGAAGATAATTCCGGAATAGGTAAAGTTAAGAACATTATAGCCGTGGCCTCCGGAAAAGGCGGCGTAGGAAAATCTACCATCGCCGTAAACCTTGCAGTAGCGCTGGCCAATACCGGCGCTAAAGTTGCCTTGCTCGATGCTGATGTGTACGGACCATCTATCCCTAAAATGCTCAACATAGAAAATGAACGTCCGCATGTTACCAAAATTGATGGCAAAGAGAAAATAATTCCCATAGAAAAATATGGAATCAAAACATTATCAATCGGGTTTTTTGTTAATCCGGACGATGCCCTAATTTGGCGCGGAGCCATGGCCACAAGCGCATTAAAACAATTATTGCTCGATGCCGACTGGGGAGAAATAGATTACATGGTGGTAGACCTGCCACCCGGAACCGGCGATATTCATCTTACCATGGTGCAAAGTGTGCCGGTTAATGGCGGAATTATGGTTTCAACACCACAAGAAGTTGCCTTGGCCGATGTGCGCAAAGCCATGAGCATGTTTAACCAAAAAGGAATAAACGTACCAATATTGGGAATAGTAGAAAATATGGCATGGTTCACACCAAAAGAATTACCCGACAATAAATATTATATCTTTGGTAAAGATGGCGTGAAAAATTTTGCCAAAGAAACCCAACTCAATTTCCTTGGACACATTCCCATTGTGCAGGGCATAATGGAAGGTGGCGAAAAAGGCATACCCGTAGCAGCAAATGCCGATAGCCTTATGGGTAAACACTTTGAAGAATTTGCCCAAAATGTTATGGAAGCAGTTAAAAAACGCAACGAAGAATTGCCACCCACTGAAGTTGTTAAAATTACAAGGAAATAAACTGGTATTTTTTCCGTTCACAACAAACAAAACAATTAACCTTGAAGCGAAAAAACATCTATATTTCCATAGTAGCAGCCCTGTTTGCCGGGCTGCTCTTTTCTTGCTCAACAGAAAAAAACACTGCACTGAGAAGGGCATATCATAACCTTACTGCATATTACAATGCGCTGTATAATGCCAAAGATGCATTCAAATCCGGACAAAAAAAACTTGAAAAAGATTCGGATGACGAATATGCAAAAATGCTCAATATTTTTTATTACTCCAACAACGGAGCTGCAGCCAAAGTAACCAACGATATGGGGCGCGTTCAGGAAAAGGCTTCTAAAGTTGTTAAAAAACACTCCATAACTGCACGACCCGAAAAACGAAAGAAAAAACGCTCAGATTTTAATGATTTACCTGAGTATAACAAATTTGTAGACGATGCATTTCTGCTCAAAGGCAAAGCAGAACTTTACAAAAAAGAATTTTTTCCGGCCATTGAAACATTCCGCTTCATTATCAAAGAATACTCGATGATGCCCGTAAAATACGACGGGCAGCTTTGGCTTGCCAGAACGTATCTCGAAATGGACAAGTACGATAAAGCCAAAGAACTAATCGACCTCATGGAAGGCGACAATGCTTTTCCCGAGCGGCTCGATCGCGACCTGTACTTAACGCAGGCCGAGTGGCACAAAAAGCAATATGAATTCGAAAAAGCTGCCGAGTATCTGGAAAAGGCTATTCCGCTAACAGATAATAAAACAAGAAAATATCGATACCACTACATTTTAGCCCAAATTTACCAGGAGCTGGGCAAGAATAAAAAAGCCAATGAGAATTATGCCCTTGTGATGCGCAAAAACCCCATCTACGAAATGGTTTTCAACGCGCGAATTAATATGGCACAACTTTACAGATCTGAGCAAGGCTCTGCAGAAGATCTGCAAAAAGAGCTGAACAAAATGCTCAAAGACGACAAAAATAAAGAGTACCGCGATCAAATTTATTATGCACTGGGTTCCATAGAAGAGAATAAGGATAATATTGAAGAAGCACTTCAACTCTACCGGAAATCAGCAGCAGTATCTGTTCAGAACAAATACCAGAAAACCGAATCGTATCTGGCTGTAGCAGATATTTATTTTGAACGCCCTGACTATGAAAATGCCCAGATTTATTATGATAGCGCTGTACAGTTTATCGATAAAAAACGGCGCAATTACGAAGAAATATACAATAAGTCCCAAAATCTAAATAAATTGGTTACGCACATCAACACCATAAACCATCAGGATAGCTTGCAGCGTGTAGCCAAAATGCCCGAGAAGCAACGACTGGCGCTTATAAAACAAATTATTAAAGACTTAATTGAAGAGGAAAAACGTGCCAAAGAAGAAGAACGCATGAAGCGCCTCGCCATGCAAGATGCACAAAGAAACAAGAGCAATATCAACACCGGCGGCGGATGGTATTTTTACAACCCGACTGCTGTGAGTATGGGCGAAAGTGCGTTTCGCGCACAATGGGGCGAACGTAAACTTGAAGACCACTGGCGGCGAAGCAACAAACGCGAAGTTGACTCAGGAGCTCCGGGAGAAGAAGGGCAGGCGGCAGATTCAAGCCGTGTAACTGACAACAAAAAGCCCGAATATTATTTGCAGGATTTGCCCATGACTGATTCGGCCATTCGTGTGTCTGATTCCCTTATTCAACACGCTTACTACGAACTTGGAAATGTATATCGCATAAAACTTGAAGATCTTCCCAGAGCCAACGAAACCTACAAAGAATTGATCGAGCGGTTCCCTCAGTTCGATAAGAAGCTCCATGCATATTATCATATTTATAAAAATTATACAACCCTTAAACAACCGAAAAAAGCCAAAAAATATCGAAATATAATTGTAAATCAATACCCAAATTCGTTATACGCACAGTTAATGACCAATCCGGAATATGTGCAAAAACTACAGGAGCAACAACAACAGGCTAAATTTTTCTATAAAACCACATGGCGCCTGTACAAGAAAGAAAAATATCAGCAGGTAATTAACAATTTTAAACATGCCGACACAGCGTTCGCCAAACATGAGTTGCATAGCAAATTTGCACTGCTCAATACCCTTTCGCAAGGGCATTTGACCGATTCTGCACAATTTGTAACCCTGTTGAAAGATTATATAAAAAAATATCCCAAAGCAGAAGAATTCTCTTATGCCCAGGATATATTGCGTTATATGTCGACCGATCAGGAAGAACCACAAGGCGTGGAGAAAAAAGAGGAAAAATCGCTGGCAGAAAAAGGCAAGGAAGAGGTTGATGTTAATTTTGAAATGGAGAAAAAAGTACCGCATTATTACGTAACTATTTTAGATACACGTAAAGCCAGTGCCAATATAGTGAAATTCAATATTTCGAATTTTAATATCGATTATTATAGTATTCTCGATTTTAAAGTCAAAGATTTTGTTTTCTCCGCCGATTACCAAACCATTACGGTAGAACCATTCTCGGCATGGTACAATGCCATGAACTACTACGAATCTGTTAATTACGTAAAAGAAGTGTACGAAGGAATATCGAAAAAAGATTACGTCCACTTTGTTATCTCACAGGACAACTATAAAAAGCTTTTTGAAACAAAAGCCGTTGGCCAATACCTCGAATTTTTCGAGGAAAATTACCTGGAAAAACGGAAGGATAATGATGATTAAGCAATATTTTCCGGTAAAACAGGTTATCAAAATAAAAAACCATGCGCACAATTAAAATTTTATGGGTCGATGATGAAATAGATCTTCTCAAACCCCATATTTTATTCCTTGAAAAAAAAGGATACCAGGTAGAAACCGAAAATAATGGCGAAGATGCCATAAATATATTGAAAGATACCTCCTTCGATATCGTTTTCCTTGATGAAAATATGCCCGGATTATCAGGTCTGGAAACACTTCAGCGTATGAAAGAAGTACGCAGCGAAGTTCCGGTAGTGATGATTACCAAAAGCGAAGAAGAACAGATAATGGAAGAAGCCATTGGAAGCAAAATTCAGGATTACCTTATAAAACCCGTAAACCCTAACCAGATATTGCTTTCGTTGAAAAAAAACATAGACCATTCGCGTTTGGTTAGTGAAAAAACAACAAGCTCCTACCAACAGGCATTCAGCGAAATAGGCATGCAGATAAACGAATGCCGCAATTTTGACGATTGGGCAGAGGTATACCGTAAACTGGTTTACTGGGAAATTGAACTTCAGCAAAACCATGTAAGCGGCATGGAAGAAGTGCTGCAAATGCAAAAAAGCAGTGCCAATACCGAGTTTTATAAATTCATTAAAAAGCACTACGAAGATTGGTTTCACGAAGATGAAGACCGGCCACTCATGATTCACCAGGTGATGAAAAAACGGGTACTTCCGTTGGCAGATAATGAGAAAGTGCTTATGATCGTAATCGATAACCTGCGCTACGACCAGTACCGGATGCTCAAACCCTATTTTTCAGAATTTTTTGAAATAGAACAGGAAGAAATCTTTTCCAGCATTTTACCAACAGCAACCCAGTATGCACGCAATGCCTTGTTCAGCGGCTTAATGCCCTCGGAAATCGAAAAAGTTTACCCGGATCTTTGGCTCAATGACGAAGAAGAAGGTGGTAAAAACCTGCACGAAGAGGAGCTCTTAGGAAACACATTGAAGCGCTTCGGCAAACAATATCAATGGATTTACAAAAAAGTAACCAGTAAAAAATCTGACCAGAAAGTGATGGAGGATACCACTCCAATATTCAACGCACAATTGGCAGTTCTGGTTTACAATTTTGTGGATATGCTATCGCATGCCCGCACCGAAATGGACGTTATCAAAGAATTGGCAAGCGATGAAGCTGCTTATCGGTCACTTACCACATCATGGTTTGAGCACTCAAAAATGTACGAAATACTCCGAATGGCAGCAGAAAAAGGTACGAAGGTGGTTATTACCACCGATCACGGTTCGGTGCGCATCAATAATCCTGTAAAAGTTATTGGCGACAGAAAAACCACCACAAATTTGAGATACAAACATGGTAGAAATTTGAATTACAACCGGAAAGAGGTATTTGAGGTCTCCAACCCCAGAGATATCTATTTACCAACCCCACATGTAAGCTCAAAATTTATTTTTGCCAAAGAACAGGATTTCTTTGCATATCCGAACAATTACAACCATTATGTAAAATACTATAAAGATACATTCCAGCATGGTGGCATTTCCCTTGAAGAAATGTTGATACCACTCGCAGTACTGAAACCAAAAAAATAATAAACTTGTAAAACCTTTTCAATAACTGCAAATGGACAAAGAATTTACGGTAAAAAGTCTTGAAGACCTCAAAATAGCTGCCGTTCAATTGCTTAAAGAAAATCATTATCCGCACATTTGGGCTTTCTATGGCGAAATGGGTGCCGGTAAAACCACATTTATCCAGCAAATAGGTGCTGTACTGCGTGTAAAAGAATTGGTTGCCAGTCCAACCTTCAACTTAATAAATGAGTATGAAACTGAAACAGGTCAATTAATTTATCATTTCGATTTTTATCGTATAGAAGATATAGAAGAAGCCCTGAATATTGGGTCTATGGAATATTTCGACAGTGGAAATCTTTGCCTGTTGGAATGGCCGGAAAAAATTGAATCCTTATTACCCGAAACACGTAGAAATGTCTATATTCGGGTAACCGAAAATGGAAAAAGAATTATAAAAGTAGAGGATCATGAGTGATTCACGCCGACCATTCAGTGAATTGTTATCAGAACTGATAGAGCTTTACCAGCAGTTGCGGGAAGAAGAAAACTTTGAAAAGCCCGGGATCGAAGTAGATGGCGATGTAAGCTATTTGCTCAACCATTTCGACAGTATTCGGGAAGCGATGGACGATGAGGCACTGGACACACTTGGAGAACCGGTACGCGACCTTCTGGAGAATCTGATTACAGAGTTGAAAAAAGAAATGGGCGAGGATGAAAAACCTTCGGAACCCATTGCAATGCCCTCAAGCTTAACCGAAACGGATATTTTGCAAGATGATATCAGGAAAATAGATTTGCAATTGAAACAAAAAGATTTGAGTAACACGCAAATTGACGAGCTTCTGGACAAACGTTCAAAACTCATTGAACGGCAAAAAACGATTTAGTTGTAATATTTTTTCGTGAGTTGTTTTAATCCCATGTTAAAACATGCGCTCGATAGCATTTTTTACATTCTCCATTAGCCAGTGTGGAGTCGAAGTAGCGCCACAAACGCCTACATTTATTTCATCTTTAAACCAATTTTTTTTCAAATCGGCAGGCCGGGTTACAAAATGCGTATCGGGATTTGCTTTTTTGGCCACTTCATAGAGCATTCGGCCGTTGGAGCTGTTTTTTCCGCTTACAAAAATGCAAACATCGTGATTGGCGGCAAATTCACTTATTTCGGGCACCCGATGGGCTACTTTGCGGCAAATTGTGTCAAACGTAGTTACCTCTGCTTCAATGTAATTTTCCAGTGTGTCTTTCATTTCTGCAAAACCTTCCAAAGGCATGGTTGTTTGCGAAAACATGAATACCGGTTTTTCCGCATCGAGTTGTTGAACCTCTTCCGGTTCAGTCAGAACCACAGCGTTTCCCTGCGTTTGACCCACCAAACCAATTACTTCAGCATGGCCGGGTTTTCCATAAATGGCAACCTGTGCTTCAGGGTGCGTATTATAAATTTTACGCACATTACCCTGCAATTTGAGTACAATGGGGCACGTTGCATCTACAATGTTTTTGTTTTCGTTTTTGATGCGATTGTATGTCGATGGCGGTTCGCCATGCGCCCGAATCAAAACATTTTCATTCGGGTCGTTTTGTAAGTCGTTGCAAGTAATAGTTTTCATCCCCATCTTTTCCAAACGCCCCACTTCCTCGGCATTATGCACCATTTGTCCCAGCGAACTCAATTTTTTCCCTTCGTTGAGATACTCTTCAGCCTTTTCAATGGCACGAACCACGCCAAAGCATAAGCCGCTTTTGGAATCTATTTCAACGTGAATCATAGTGCAATGTCAATTTTCGAGTGAACTATCTCCAGTGCTTTATCCAGCTGCTCTTTTCTTGTTAAGTTGCTATTGTTTATTTCAATGGCATCGTCAGCCTGGCGTAGCGGTGCAATTTCGCGGTTTTGATCGGCTTTGTCGCGTTTTTGCACGTTCTCAAAAACTTCTTCGAAAGTTGCAGTCACGCCTTTTTCCTGTAATTCGCGAAACCTTCTTTCTGCTCTGATACGCGGCTCAGCTGTTAGAAAAAGTTTCACTTCGGCATCGGGGAATACGTGTGTACCAATGTCGCGCCCGTCCATTACCACAGGGGCTTTTTCGCTGTAGCTGCGCTGAATTTGCACCAATATTTCGCGCACAAACCCGTGGCTTGATACTTCGCTTACAAAGTCGGCAACGCGCGGACTTCGAATTTCTTTTTCAACGTCTTTGCCGTCCAGCAAAATGTGGTTATCGGCAGTACTAAAATCAATTTTGGCTTGTTGCATCACCGGCCTGAAACAGCCAACATCGAGTTTATTTTCTACAATGCAATTATTGTTTAGTGCCAGTAACGTAGCTGCCCTGTACATGGCGCCGGAATCAATATAAAGTGCTCCGAGCACATCGGCAATTTGCCTGGCCAGCGTGCTTTTACCGCACGATGAAAAACCATCAACAGCTATTCGATAATTCTTTGCCATAAGAAATATATGATTTATTTACAAAGATAGTGATGATTGCGCGGTTTTGGCGGTTTTTTTATTAAAACCTTAAATTACCGGATTTTTTGTATTTTAGCACTATGGATACAGAAGAAATGCGTAAAAAAATTACTGAGGAGATCGATAAAACCGAAAAACTCATTCTGGATTATAAAGAGATGTCACAACCCATTTCGCCCGACAATGCCATAGGCCGCGTATCGCGAATGGATGCAATAAATAACCGCAGTGTTTCTCAATCGGCGCTGCGGCAGGCCGAAGAAAAGCTGCGTAAACTAAATTATGTGCAAAAAAAACTAGGCAGCGACGATTTTGGCGTATGTGTAAAATGCGGCCAACCCATTCCTCTGGGACGGATTATGATTAAACCCGAGAGCGTTCATTGTGTGAAATGTGCACGGTAGTTTTATAATTTCGGCCGTTCAGAATACAGTAGAAGATTAATGAAGAAAAGAATTATTGTTTCAAACCGCGATAAGGCGATTTTGGAGTGAATTTACCCTTCTGCACTTTCATCTACACGTGCCGGGAGTGTTACAATAAACGTTCTTCCTTTGCCGGGTTCCGATTCAACTTCCTGTTTTGAGCAATGCATGACCTATAATTGATTATTCTTTTTTTGCTTCAG
>CAYPSX010000078.1:0-15551 GCA_964413185.1 uncultured Bacteroidales bacterium | reverse complement strand
AGGAGGTCATCAGGATTTTGAAATCAACAAATCTGCCATGACCACCCAAAACCTAAAAATAAATTCAGCATTGTTTTCGTTGGGCACAGTTGTAAATTAGTTTTTGTCAAATAAAACAAAAAAACCTACAAACATGAAGAAAATTTTATTTATTATAACGCTAATTATATTCACATTTGATGTTAGCCTGCAAGCACAGGAAGAAAGCTACGATTTTGAGAACATGACTCGTAAAGAAATTATGGAAATAAGTTACGACCAAATGCTTGAAATGCCGTTTAGCGATCTGAAACGAATGGCAGAAGTTGTAGGTGTATCTACAGAAGAACTGCTGAATTTGGCGCTCAACAGGGAAGTGAGTTCAGCATCTAAAAAAGGAGAAAGCGTATTTGAGTCGCCGCTATCAACCACTGTTATTACAAAAGAGGAGATAAAGCTCACAGGAGTTAGTACTTATGAGGAATTGTTCAGGCTCGTACCGGGAATGATAGTCAGGGAAGAGTCGAACGGAAATTATGACATTCATATCAGGGGCAATGATAACCTGCCACCGGGAAATTTTTCCCATTTTTCAGAGAATATGATGACACTTGTAATGGTAGACGGAAGAATCGTTTATAATTATATCAACGGAGGAACCTTTTGGGAGTCGATACCCGTGGCACTTTCTGATATTGCCCGTATTGAAATTATCAGGGGAGCCTCCAGTGCGTTGTATGGCCCCAACGCTGTTTCCGGCGTAGTCAATATCATTACGCGCAACCCCGATAAAAAAGGTACCAGTTTGCATGGTAATATTCTGGGCGGAAATAATAACACTTACGCAGGCAGTTTTAGTTTTTTAGAAAGATTTAACAATAAAACAGCCATGAAACTTTCAGGTTCTTATGATTACCGGAACCGCTTTCAGGAAGATTTTTATGAGTATAAAAGGGGAATTCGCGTTCCCGCTGATTCAGTTACAAGTATGTTTGGTTACAAACCCGGGCTCAATTCTTTTGATCCGGAGCTGGCAAAAAAAGCTGTTAATGCAAATGCCGGTTTTTTCTACGATCCTACAAATAAAATATCAATGTCATTAAACACCGGATACCAGTCGTCAATGTCTCAAAGCATGTTTTTCGAAAACCTTGCTACACCGTTTGGTATACGCGAATCGAAAACAGGTTATGTCGATTACAAAGCCAGCTTTTACGGTTTTGAAGCACAGGTAAATTACCTGGCAGGCACTCAAAACCTGCATAAAAAGATGATTAAACCGGTTATTGAGTACGATATGGATTTCCTTACGGCAAATTTAGAGTACGATTTGGAACTGAATGAGCTTGGAATTGGGGAGCTTACAGTGAGACCCGGTGTCAATTACCAAAGAGCAACTTATGATGATGAAAAATACGTACGCATAGTTGATACCGTTGGAGGTTTAGATAAAGGATTACTGAATGGAGAGAAAAAACTGGAAACAATGTCTGCCGGCTTGCGTATTGATTACAAGCCTATTAGCGACTTGCGTTTTATAGCTGCAATACGCACAGACAAATATTCGGTACCCGAAGATTTATATTTATCATGGCAATTTGTTGGCGCTTACAACCTAAACAGCAAACATTTATTGCGTGCAACATACTCACGCGCCAACCGGGGCTCATTTATTGGTAATGCATATTCCAACTTTAAGAATCCATTGCAGGTAAACGCACCGAACGAAAACGGCGATACGCTGGTAACTTATTATCAGTATTATCTGGGCAGTGAAGAACTCGACAAAGAGAGTAAGTTATTAACTCAGGACTTAATCGAAGTAGGGTATCGTGGAATTTTCTCTAACATGTTTCAGGTCGATTTTGAAGCTTTTTATTCTACGACAGAAAATTTTGATGTGTTGTTGCCTCGTAATTTAAAACCAGGCAGTATCACTATTAATGATACTACCATGGTAACTATAGATGACAAATGGTATTATCAAAATACAGATATGAAAAGCGAGCAAATCGGAGCAACAATAACATTGAATGTTATGCCGCTTAATAATCTTTTAATCAAGGTGTTTGGAACATACCAAAAAACACAATTGTCGAATGTATTAAAAGATATTTCCATGCTATATGAAAGCTCAATAAGCGTTACCAAATATGAAGATTTACCTGATTCTGCTTTTGTCGATCGCGAAAATACATGGACACCGGGTTTTTATGGTGGAGCCATGGTAAACTGGGCAGTTTTTGATAAGCTAAATCTAAATACTTCAGCCTATTTTTACAGTGAGCAAACCTATTCGAGGTATTATTTTAATGCAGCTCAAACCCAACATACAACAATGGAAAAAACGATTGATCCGAATATCGTGGTCAATGCCAAAATTTCTTACAAGGTATCACCCAAAGCATCAATTTATTTAAGTGGTCATAATATTTTCGATCATAATCAAACCGAAATTCCATACAACGATAAAATACGGGGGCTGTATATGTTTGGCATCAACTTTAGTTTTTAAAAAAACATTTTAAATACAAACAGAACGAAATTATTGAGCCGAATTACATATTTCGACCGCGCTCAATACATGAATTCGGCTTAACGTTCCGTTTCTATTTACACGCCGCGTATTTGTTATATTGTTTCATCTGTTTATAATTCAGCCGTGTTGCGTCCTTGATTACTGTGGTGTTTCTGGCACATTCTAATTATCTACTAACCTGAAGTTGAAACTAAATCCAAAGTTCATTTCCGTGGTTTTGTATGTGGTTTGAATTTTTGGGTCGCGCATGGAGTAGTCGAGGTATATACGTAGTTCCAGGTTTTTTGAAAAGCGGTAATCTGCTGTAAGGCCTAATTTATATGACAGAGTTCCGCTTACAAGTTCGGTAAAATCTTCATCGGGTTTGTGTACGTATTTCACATCGTCTTTTACGCTGAAATCGGCGCGTATTTCAACGGGGCTGTCAAATTTCTTTTGGCCGCCACCACGGGAACGGAAAACCAGTGTGAGGTTGTCGAAGCGGTAACCGGTTCCTATAACGAACTCGGTTTTTTGCGATTCTCCTATATTATTGTTGGAGGTGTTCAATCCTATTGTGCGACTTTTATTAAATGCAAAACGTGTTGTAACGTTCGATTTCCAGGTCATGTTGATTTCCAGGAACGGCATAAAATCTTCGCTAATTGTTATGTTGTCGATGCTGTAGCGATTTAAATACATTGAAGTGTCTTGTTGGCTGCGTATGAATGTGAGGCCGTCCTGGCCTTCTTCCCAGTCGGGGTTATTTTGGTACCCGCCCATGGTAAGCACTGATTTGTAACTGTGTTGAAGTTTCAAGTCCCGGAAACGATCTTTGATAAAACCGAATTGAGTAAAGCCATCGTAGTCAATGCGCCAGTCGGGGCGGAAAAGTTCGAACAGTGGGTTTACGGCACTCAGCGATACATTCCCTACAGTTGGTCCGTCTACATACGCGGCAATAAATGCAGGAACAACCACATCTTGTGAGTAGGCCGGGTATCCATCGGGGTAACCGTCTTCGATTTGATCGTATTGGCTGTAGCCGTTTATACCGTGCCGATTGGCGGCATGCCGTTGGGCTATAATTTCCCTGTTGTCAATAAACTGCTGATATACAGCATTTTGATATGTTTCGTTGTCTATTTTGTCGAAAGCAGTACTGAATGTCCAAACAGACATGCTCCAGTTTCCGGTGGTACGGATAGAGAGTGGCTCCAGGCTCTTGTTCGATTCCGGGTCATAACCCGGGTCGTAATACCTGTCGGTGTTTCTGGTACGGGCAAATTGCGATTTTAATTTTATTTGGAGGCCGTTCAGTAATTCATACGTTCCGTCAATGGACAGGTTTTCCTGGAAAGTCATGGTGTATGGCTGCATAATGGTTGAGTCAAGGTCATCCTCAAGCCATCTGTTTTTTATGGCTCGTTCCATAAACTCTTTGTCTGACCAACCGAAAACGTACTCCCAACCGGGTTGCGGGTAGTCTTGTTTAACGTTAAGACCCATTGATTGCGGGCTTGAGCCCAAACCACTGAGCATTGATCCGTTGTTTTGCGTATAGTTAATTCGTACAGAGCTAAGTCCGGTTGCCATTCTTGTAATATATTCCGAAGCTATTTTTAACGGCCCCTGGCTGCGTTCTTTTTCGCCGGTAATCAGGAGGTTAGCATCTTCAATGTCCTGGTCTGGTTTTAGCACAATACGTTTCTCGTCTATAATATCGTGGCTGATTTTTATTTCTTTGCCAGCTTCATCCGTTAGTTTAATTTCTACTTTTTCGGTGCCCAGTTTGTGGTAAATGGTGCGGTTTTTACCGGCATCGAGGTCGAGTCGTGATTTCGTATATTCAACTTCGTATTTTATTTTTTCATCGAACCGTTTAGGCAGTGGTTTTTTGAATTTTTTGTGGATATCGGAGATGTACTTGGATTGTTTGAACAGCCTGCCAAAGCTCATGTTAAGGGTTCCGTTGATTCGGTTGGTATTGGATATGGAGTGTCCGGGATCTTTTGTTTCGAGTTGTGGAGCCCGCTGCCAGTCGTACAAACCGTTATAACCGGCTGTGGCGTTCATCCATTTAAATCCGGGGAGTTTATTGATGGGCAACTGGTAAGTTACATCGAGTGTTTGGTTGTAATCTGTCATATCGCCAAATCTCCGAATACTTTTCATGATAGTATCTACATATAAATCGTAGTCGGGCATATCGCGTTCAATTTTCCCATCCGGTTCTTCAATACTTGCCATGGCCTGGGCATTATAACTTATTTTGATGCTTTTTGCCAGGTTGTATACCAGTCCGTAGTTTCGGTTCCAGGTGAAATTTTTATCGTAAGTCGGGAGAAACTTTTGTTCCGGAATGTTCAGGTTGCGTCTTTCCATTGTATTGTATTTGCGCATCATTATAGTGGAGAATGAGTACTGCGAAGGCGCGTAATTCAGATTAAAATCTTTAATAATGGCAAAGTACTTGGAGTTCAGTTTGATTTTTTTTAGCGGTTCCCAGGGTTTGACTTTGGCGTTGTAAATGTAGTTTATTGAACCTGTGTGTCGTTTCTGGTCGCGGTAAGCAAGGTTAACGTTGCGGTCGAATATTTGGGTGAAGGTATACGAGAAAGTCCAATTGCTCAGGTCGTAAAAGTGTGGTTCTTTTTTTTGTTTCCCAAATCGTACACCGGTAAAGTTGAGGCTTTTACGTCTGTTGTACTCGCGTGCAAGCTTTTTCATCTCCTCTTGTTCTGCTTCGGGTAAACCTTCGAGCGATTTATCGAATTCAATATCTTTGGAGAGCGGATTATATTTCGGATTTTTGAATTTTTCGGCATATCCCCAGTACATTGGAATTTTGATTCCCGACTCTTTGGAAAAGAATGAACCCAATTGCAAGCTTGTATTCACGTCGTACTCGTAAATTTCGTCTTGCTGGCGTTCATTTAGTTTTTCTTCCAGCCCCCCGAAACCGGGTTTTGATGTTGCTCCGGCAACGGTAACAGAACCAAAATCGGCTAATTGTGCTGTAACTCTTGCGTTGGCTGCCCATCCGCCTTCTTCATCGAATTCTGTGAGGCGCAGTTCGTTGATCCATATTTCACCGGACTGAACCATGCGGTCGTTTCGTGTGTTGCGCACACCAATTGCAAATGTTACGACTTCGGCAAGACTGGGGTTACCGCGCACTTTGACTGTGTTTTTACCATGCTGCACCTGGTATTCTGTTAGCAGGCTTACTCCCGATTCAGCCTCGATCATTTGGTCGTTTCTGGTCTTTTTCGCATCGGTCAGTATCGAGAGCGGTATGTTAAGTTCGTTAGATTCCGGCCAAACGGCTCTGCGGTCGCCGGAATTTGAGGTATAGTTGCCGGGCTGTGTTACTTTCACCGGTATTTCGTATTCGTAGTAATTTTCGCGAATGTCGGTACCCATGCGAATAAAAACTGTAAGTTGATCATCCTCAAGATCAATTTCGTCGAGTTTTTCGGCGTGGATAAACATTTTCAGGCGTTTATATCGGCGCATGTCGAAGCGTATGTTTTTGTAAATGGCTTTGGCAAACCCATCGGGCAGGTCTTTTACGCGCATGGTGATTGATTGCTCGTTTAATTGCCGGAGTTGACTGTTTGACGGATCAATTACGCGATCAACTTCGGGTGGCAATACATAATTTATGGGTGTACGTTTTCCGTTTTCTTCAATATTAACCGTTCCCACATCAAATTGCGTGTTGTTGAGGTCGATATCTTCATCAACCACCTCGCCGCCTTCTTCCATTGCATAGCGGTATTTGCGCCATTCGCTGCGTATGAGGTTTAGCTCGGCAAAACGCAGTGTTACATCGCGGTTGAAACCTGTCATGTACATACGCATGAAACGGATAGATCTGAAATCGTTAATATTTCCCACAACCTGGTCGGGTTCGCGCACGGGTACTTTGAACTGGTACCATGTTACGGTTTTGCTTTCGCCATTGGGCATACTTACCGTAATTTCGTTTTCATCAATGATATATTTTTTTAGTGTTGAGAGGTTTTCCGGGCTGAGGTCTATTTTATATTCGTAATAATTATCGGTTTGGTTTAATGTGTTGTCCTCATTAATATCTTCGTTATTTGGAATGGATGTTTGCATTCGTGTTTCGGTTCCTGTGCTGGCTGGTGAGTTTCCGTGCGGATTTGTAAAGTATCGGTATCGGTTTATTATATTGTCCTGGAAAAAATCATCAGATTCGTAGTAATCACCTTTGTAATAGTGAAAGTCGTCTTTTGCCGGATCATTCTGTATGGCCTGACTTGCTTCGGGTGTGAGGTATGAGAGAAATGAGGGGCTGTAAACACCGTTGTCGATGAACCATTCTATTTCCCGTTCGTTGTTTAACCCATCGTACCCTACGTCTTGTGCTTCGCGTCCGGCATCGTCAAAACCATCGGTAATTACCTGTCGGCGCGATACAAGCCCCCAGGCCGTAGTGTCCATATCGGTTGTGGAGCCATCGTTTGGCAGTCCGTTTTCAAAGGAGCGGCGCCCGTCTTTAAGTACATCTTCGGAAATATTTCCCAGGTTAATGTAAAGTGCCGGATTGGGATCATTGCGATCTATACCTTCGTTGCGGTCTTGCGCATAAGGATCCATCATCCAAAATTCTACAAATTCGATGTTGGCTTCTTCGAAATCGCTTGTGCGCACATTTCGTTGTATACCGGCCCAACGATTTTCCGGGTTAGTAAACTCACCGTCTTCATTAATATTGGTTTCATCATCATCAAAGTTGTATGGGCCGCGTTCTGTTGGAAAAAAGGAAATATTAAATACGCTAAGGGCATTGTATATTCCTTGCTCGGGATCGCGGTTGGGGAATATCTGGTTTTCTTGTACCTGGTAACTGTTTAGTTTAGAAATGGCATTGTCTGATACAGGTGTTCCTCCTTCGTAGAATGACGGGTCTATGAAGTACCACGACATTTGAGCACGATTATGGTTGTAGTTGTAAATATCGTCGCCGGTAGCATTGTAATCTTCAGAAAAGCGCTGTGGTGTACTTGATAGAAACCAGAAGTACGGCTCTTTCATGGTAATGTCGGCGGTGGCACCTTCGAAGTCGTCGAGGTAGGCTACGCCTTCTTTTTCTATGGCTTTGTTATGGCCCGGTATGAGATGCGCAAATTCTACTGATGCCGTAATTTTTGAGGGTGCTTTGGTGTCGATGAACGGAATTTTATCTACGAGTTTTGTCAGAAATGGCACTTCGGTTGTATAGTTGGCATTTACACCCCAAATAGTATTGGAAATGGGTTCGTTACCAACATTTACTTTTTGGGTGAGCGGTTGTTCTGTGAGGTTGAGTATGGAGCCGCCAAACATGAGTTCGTCATTTACTTTATATTCAAGATTAGCTCCCAACAGTGTTTTCGACTGGATGCTGAACATGGTGTTGCTTTCCAGTGAGATGTTTATGGGCGTTCCGCTTTCCAGCAGTCCGGGGTTTGTTATTTTTACTCTTCCCAGGTAGTAATCTACGGTATAGTCTACACCTTCGGTAAGTTCGCGTCCGCCAGCCGTTACTTTTACGGAACCTTTGGGTATGTTGATGGCGTTCAGGGGAATTTCACTGCCCGATGAGGATTTATAGTTTCCTTGTATGGAGAATTTGTTTTTTTCTGTGATTTGTTCGGCAAATGTTTTTGTAGAGTCGTACAGCGCATCATAAACAAACCTGTCTGCCTGGGCCATGGCATTATCGTCATTTAAATCGCCGAATTCTGATCGCAAATGATCACCAAAGGGCTCCAGAACAGGGAAAATGATATATCCTTTAGCCGGGTTTATCGTAATTCCGTTTACAAAATCGAAAACCCCGTCGCCGTTGGGCGTGTACTCATTTTGTGTATTGAGGCGGTCTACATTCAAAACACTGAGCAGGTTCTCGTCTTTAAGATTTTCATTTTCGGTGGGTAGAGAGAAAACATCGGTACCAATAGCCACATCGTTATACATAACATTAAGCATAAAATCTTCTTTGCTCACGTTGTATGCATCGAGTTTGTAGATGTTTTTCATCATCAAGTCCCAGGTAGGGTGGTTGGGCGAAAAGTTTGTTGGTTTTAAGAGCTTTACAATAAGTGCATCGGAAGCATCGGAGCCATCGGCTGAAAGTTCGCCAATATTTTTTGAATTACCGTTAACTTCTACTTTGTAAGCTACAGCCAAAATTTCGTCTGAGCGTAAATGGCTGTTGAGCGATATGTAGCCGAGCTGACTATTGAGGGTGTATTCTGCCTGGCTAAGTTTGCGCGCACTTTCAACGAGTTCAAAATCGTTACCAATTTCAAGGCCGTAGCTTTCGAGTGCGCCCAGGGCTGTGGAAATATTGCGAATTGACGGATCCAAAATTAAATCTTCATAAAGTGGATTGACTTCATTTTTTGGCCAGGCCATGTCCGGATGCGGTTCTCCGGGGTCTTCGGCCAAATCTGTTAAAGCAACGATATTGCGCGTATCTTCTACATTTGAATTTTTGTTGAGCACCCAAACTTCTAATTGAGTAACAACTACACTCGTTTGGATAACCGGAAAGTCTTTCAGGGCATCTTCATAAACCTGTCTGAAATAATGGGCGAGAAAGTAGTGTCGATTATCGTCGTATTCATTGGCCTCAACATCGAAATAACGTTTCTGGGCGCCACCTTCAACGGTTATGTTTTTGGTTTCGCTTTTTTGTTGTGAAAAAAGCGTGGTGATATTGAGTTTGCCGAATTTGGTTTCTGCAAGTAAACCAAACAGGTTTTGGCTGCCCTGTATCAGGGTTCCGGTAAGTGGCAGCGATACGTTTCCTGCTTCTATGCGCTGAATAATATCATCCTCGTTGCCCTGGTATTTGATATTCATTTCATTTTCGAATTCAAAGCTGGCCTCGGTATCGTAACTTAGTTTAAGGGAGAGATTTTCTCCAATTTTTCCGGTTACGTTCATTTGTATGCGCTCTTCAAAGTCGAAAGTGAGGTCGGTTCGCAGCTCTTCGGCTAGCATGGGGTTGTCGGTTTTGTTGTATTTGAGCCCGAATTTTAACGTTGCTTTTCCCCGGGGCTTGATGTCGATGGTGTTGCTGCCGAAAATGGTTTCAAATACTTTGGAGCCGATGTGTAACTGTGGAATAAGTGCGCGCTGGTGTTCAAAATTTTCAGATCGGGCGCGTTGTCTCCAATAGTTATTTCTGAATGTGTTCAGGTCGTATTCCAGATAATCTTCTATTGATAAGTAGGTTGGTGCTTTATAGTCAATATCTTTACCCAGTTTGTGGCGAATGATATAACGGTTATTGTCGGGGTCAAACTCCAGTTCTTCTTTAATAAATTCAGGGGTTTCCATCATCAGGGGAGAATGGAAACGTGTACTATCCATCAGCAACCCTGACTGATCGTCAAAATTATATGGCAGGCTATATTTATTTTTCCCGGTTGAGTCTTCAACAGGAAAAACATCAGCTTGTGCTTGTACTTTTTTTCCCGGCATTAATCCTAAACATAAGATTGCCAGTACCACAACTACACTTAATCGTTCCAATGTATTTTAACCGCTTTAAGTTTCTACAATTTTTTTAATGCCAGCTTGATAATTTCTTCCACAGAAAGGCCAGGGTTCGTTTTCAGTATCTGGCCAATTATTTTTTCTACCTGTTTCTTTGCAAAACCAAGCATCACCAATGCAGATAACGCTTCTTCGTTAGTTGTATTGCCTTCATGGGTGAGAATTTGACCATCGATTTCTTTTTGTTTGACTTTATCTTTCAAATCAACGATGATTCGTTCGGCTGTGCGAAGTCCTATTCCTTTGATTCCTTTAAGGATTTTGACTTGCTCGTTTGTTATTGCGCTGATAATTTCAGCCGGACGCAACGACGAGAGCATCATGCGGGCAGTATTGGCACCAACTCCCGAAACACTTATCAGTTGCCTGAATAATTCCCGTTCATCACCTGTGGAAAAGCCAAAAAGCTGCTGGTTATCTTCCCGGTAAATGGCATGTACTAGCAGTTGGTAAGTACCGCCTTCTTTCAGGTCGCTATACGTTGTAAGCGAAATGCTGAGCAAATAGCCAATTCCTCCCACATCCAGCACACAATGCGCTGGCGATAATTTTGTTAAGGTGCCTTTTATATATTCAAACATACAGATTGATTTCTAAAAATTGAAGGCCAAAAGTACGAAAAATCAATCAACCAGAAAAACCCAAAAATGGTTCCTGGGTATTTTGCATCAAAATTGTTCGTTTTTTATAAAATTGATGCGGACATTTCAGGTTTTTGTTTTAAGTTCGCTATACAATTATTTTTACGCACAAACGAATACACGTTTTCTGGGGAGCATAATTTTGGTTCTATGCGATTATTATTATTTTCGATATTGATATTGCTGGTTGTCTTTCGTGGTTTCGGTCAGGAACCGCAGACCAATTATTTTGATAAAGACCAGCTTATTTTGGAACTGCACTCCAGCCAATGGTTAGATATACCGGATGATGTGAAGCTAAGTCCCCGTTCAACAGCTTTTAACGTGCAGTTAATGTTCACATTGGCGGGAAAAAATTCCCAAATTGCTTTAGCCTCAGGTCTTGGTTTACTTACTGAAAACTATCACTTAGATGCGCTTCCTGCCAAAGGCGATTCTCTTACGTTTGAACCTATTGATAATGAGTTGATTTACACAACCAACAAAATACGTTTTTTGACCGTGGAGCTTCCGTTGGAAATCCGGTTGCGAAGTGAAAGGAACAGCCGGAATAAGCTATGGAAGTTTTATGTGGGCGGTAAAGTCGGGTATATGTTTCAAACCATGCATAAATATAATGGCGACGACCCGCAGTACCCCGACAGTAAACTAAGAATGAAGATTTTTGATTTACCTTACACAGAGCCATTAACTTACGGCCTTACGGCCAGATTGGGTTACGATCAGGTGATGATTTCTGCGTATTACAGCCTGACCAACCACTTCCAAAAAGATAAAGCCCCGGAGCTTTTTCCTTTGATGATTGGGTTGACACTTATTATTTATTAACTGTTGATAATTTGTGAATCAGCCAACCGGAATTATCTGAGTTGCGGTTGAAGTATTTCACCTGAATTTCGTAACCGTTGATGTCGCGGATAAAATAGGTGATTTCTTCTACGTTTTGAATTTTGGTGCGGCCTTCGAATATTTCGAAGAGAAAAACAGATAGGGGATCGAATTGAAATTCTCTTCCGGCAAAGTTGGCGAGCAGCGAGTCTCCTTTTTCCAGCTTTTGAATTTTGGAGAAGTTGGTTTCGTGGTTGGTGGGTTGTATGAATGTTTCTCCATTGGGTGAAGCCAGTTTGTAAAGGTTGCTTTTAATATTGGTGATGCTCCATTTGAGTGCTTTCCCATCAACAATTTCCTGATGCAGGAAAATTTGAACGGTGTTGGGTTTTCCGTCACGAAGAATTTGTGTTTTTGCACACGCGGATATTTTCTCTGAATATTTGAAAATCTTTACATTATTGGCAACCACTGAATCGATAAATTCTTCAATGCGTTTTTGACAGGCTTCGTCTTTCCACTGCTCGTTTTCGTGGTCAAAAAGCGACAGAATATAATCTTTACGCGAGATGTTTTTTTTGAAATTGTCGTCAATGGGATTGCCTTTGGGGTCGGTTTTGTAGTTGAAGCGGTCTATGAACTCACTCAGCTGTTTGACTTGCATTTGGAATGGACGCAGATCGGGATCAACATTGAACTGTTGCCCGGAAACCGAAAGGTTATGGAAGAAAAGACTCAGGCCGATGAGTAGCAAAGTAGAACTAATGGTTTTCATGATCGTCCTTTGGTTTCGGTTGCTTTGATATCGCCAAGCATTAAAACCCATTGTTTTTCGTTGTAGAACGGGTCTTCTACCAGATCAATGACAATTTCGATCTCTTTTTTGGTTACATCGGTATATACGATATTGTCTCCGTTGAAACCGGTAAATTCCTGAATTATGGTAGCTGTGGAGTAGTATTTCCCGTCGGGGCCTTTGACAAAATCGCGGACGTAGGCAATGTCGTAAAATTTGATAACCACTTTTGTGTATGGCAACGCTTTTAAACGAGCCAGGTATTTAGCCATTGGACGTGACCGGGTGCGCGATTCTCCGTCGGACATGAGTGTGGTAGTTTCCATTACAGCGCCTTTGTAAAAAAGCTTGAGTGCTTCTTTCTCGGCCATGTTGCGCTTTTGCGCCGGTTCATCTTTGCTGCCGATGGTAACAATGTATTGCTGAAATTCATCGACTTTCTGCTTGGTTTGCTCTTTGAACACTTTGGCATCTTCGTCGCTCAGGCTGATTTCATCACTAATTTTGGCCTGTTTACTGGTTTTGGCTGTTTTGGATTGCTGAGCCACTAACTCCGGATTGAGCAATATGATTGCCAATAGAATACCAACGATGTATCTCAGTTTTGCCATAATCAAGTGTGTTTAAGCGTTACAGTTTGTAAATATAGCTAATTTTTAGCGAAAAGCTGTACATATTCATTTTGCCGGTTTTAACTTCATTTCCAAATATGTCGGTATACGTATTTCTGTTGTTCAGGTTCGACAGGCCGTACTGAACTTCCGGGCCAATCAGTAATGAATTGTAGTAGCCTAAAGGTAATGATATACCAAGTGCCGCATGCACACCAAAATTGAAAGATTTTATGTCGGCTTCGCCGGATTCAGAAAGGTTTTCCCTGGAATAGTAACCCAGCTCTTCATAGTTCAGGTATTGGATAACCTCATCATATTGTGGGTAATAACCACTTGTTTCAATGTCGCCGGTAAGTTCATATTCATTTCGAACATTGTAGCCCAGATTTACACCTCCTTCTGCAAAAAAACCAACTTTTGCCGGTCTTCCATAATGGTAATTAATGGCGATTGGTAAGGATATTGCACTGACGTTCACTGTGGAGTCCATTGTTGCAGTTACAATATCGTAATGCTGCGCGTCGTTCGCGTCTTTGGTTAATTCGTCGTTTTGAAACTGTCCATCTAAACTGTATTTGGATGAAAACCGGCTATATTGAACCCCTGTTTTTAAACCGATATTATCGTTTAGAAAATAGCTCAGGCCCGCTCCTGCATGGTATGCAAAATCATGCTGCACAGTGTAATCGTATAAGTTATTTTCAATGGTTATATTGTTTATTGTCTCATCGTTTATGTAACCCTGGCCTGTTACGGCAAAAGCACTGATAGCCAGCCCTTCCCGGGTTACCGGTTTTATGGCTATTTCGGGCACTTCGGCTTCTTCGTTGTTTTGATAGTATTCATAACCCTCTTTGTCAATGCTTTCTATTTTGAAATCGGTGTATGTGTTGCCTTTTTTTTCGTAACTGATTTTCGCCATCATTTTTGTTTGTGTCCGGTATGCATCTTCGCCTTTAAATTGCCCGGAGAAAAATTTGTCGGCGTATACATAGCTGTAATACCGGCCTTTATCATCTTTTATGGCAGCGCCATACTCTGCTGAATCCATGTTGATGGCCAGGTTTTTAATACCTTCGGGGTAGTTTTCTGCGTATGCATCAACGTATTTTTCAGGAGAGTAAAACGTTTGATCTGGTTTGGGCATGATGTCGTTGTACACGGTTACTTCGTTGTTTTTAAATAGCTTAAGGAAGCTTTCGCGATAGAATTTTTTATCTTCTTCGTACTCTTCCGGATCACCGATCAGTGCGAGATAATTTTTGTAATCGTGTAGCACAGCACCCAATCCGGTATGGATTTTTTGCAGTTCGGCTTTGGAAAGCTGCTCGCTGTTCACCTCTTTCAATGTTTTACTATCCTTGGGAGCGCCTTCAGACTCCGGGGAGCGGATACCGGCGATATTGAAATTCTCAAAACTGTTTCCCTCGTGCGAAAATCCAACCCGGAAAGTCAGCTCTTCTTCAGCGTTATTAAATGTTTTGTTCATGTAGTTGCCTTCGATTTGCTTTTTGAGCAAAATGTCGATGGAGAAAACATTTTTATCGTGTTGTTTGATGGAACTAACCTTCGCATTTTCAAGGTCAAGATCTACCACCATGCCATCGGGGTACCAAAGGATGATGTTTGAGGCATAGGTTTCTGCTTCATAAAACTCGCTGAGTGTGTGCGAAGGGTCCAAATCGTTATAGACAAGTACTTTTCGGTTGATGAACAATTCAAGAAGTTTTTCTTTTTTGCTTTTGGCCATTTCTACATCTTTTACAGCCTGTTCGCCCATCTCGTTAATTAGCGACTGGTATTCAGACAAGAGCTCTATTGATTTGGAGTAGATGATGGCAGTTTGTTTCTCCGGGAACTTTCCGGAATTTGCCAGGGAAACAAAACAGTACAGCACAATGGTTAGTGATATGAGGAATTTTTTCATTGTTGAGGGTTGATTATCATGTGTTTTGATCACTTTTTCTATTAACGCTCAAGATAATAATCTTTTGTGCAATTTGCAATTTTTATTCTGTTGTAAATCTTCAGTTTCCAACTCACCGTCGGTTTCGCTTCAAGCAACACCAAGGGTTTCAGCTACTCATTCACTCCACCACCAACTTCCTCACCGCCACATCTTTTTCGAACCTAAACTCGATGAGGTAAATGCCTTTGCTGTTTGCAAATTGATATATTTTGGTACATGGTTAGAAATGGTTGTATTTTGTTTATCAATCAGCGGCTGTTGGATAACGATTAACTCTACATATTCTCCAAAGACAAGCCTTTGTACTGAATGGAGTAATCTTCCAACGCTCCGGCCTTTTGCATAAAATGCCAGGCTTTTTCCCTGAGTTTATCCATTTTGATATTTTCCCGGTTTCGCTTTATTTCAATAAATTCGGCTTGTTTTTCAAGTTCGTTCACCAGAATCAAATCAATTTCAGTTTCTCCTTTGCGATCCCAGTATCCTCCAATATGTGTAAATTTCCCTTGTTCGATATATTTGTTTTTAAAATAGCGCTCTAGGATTAAACCGCTATAGGTGCTGTAGTCGCGTTCCACAATTTTTTTAAGCTCCTTGTAGCCCCCAATTTCAATAATATGACTGT
>CAYPSX010000077.1:0-15793 GCA_964413185.1 uncultured Bacteroidales bacterium | reverse complement strand
GGTAGCAATGTGCTTTACGGGGTGAAATGAGAAAATTGCCAAATCATTGTAGTGTCCGTTTCCACAAAACTGATCTACACCGTTGCTGTCTGTATAAAAACCTCCGGGAGCGTGGCAGGCATCTTCCAGAATCCAAACGCCATATTTGTCGGCCAGTTTTCTGAATGCTTCCATATTTCCGGGATATCCCGCAAAGTCTACAGGAATTATTCCTTTTACATTTTTTTCCTTTTTCAGTATCTCTTCAACTTTGTTGATATCGAGAATGTAAGTCTCCGGGTCAATATCAGCAAAAATTACCTCTCCTCCTGCGTAACGTATCGCATTGGCTGAAGCTGCAAATGTAATTGGCGTTGTAATTACTTTGTCGCCGGGCTTTACATTTAATGCTAATGTAGAAAGGTGCAGCGCGGCAGTTCCATTGGCTACTGCAATTGCATATTTGCTTCCTATATATTTTGCAAATTCTTCTTCAAATTCCTGTACTTTTGGTCCTTGTGTAAGAAAGTCTGACTTTAAAACACTTACAACTTCGTTGATATCTTCTTCGGTTATGGATTGCTTGCCGTATGGGATTACTTTGTTTGTCATTGGATTGCTTAATGTTTGTGGGTATTTTATTGTTCTTGGGTCATTAGGTCATTTGGTCATTGGGTTATTTGTTGTCATTGGGTCATTAGGTTATTGGGTCACTAAGTCACTAAGTTATTAGGTCATTGAGTCATTAGGTCATATATTGTCATTTGGTCATTAGTTGTCATTTGGTCATTTGGTCATTAGTTGTCATTTGGTCATTTGGTCATTAGTTGTCATTAGGTTATTTGCGGCCTTTTGTTGTTTATTATTTTTTGTTTTTCTTTATTTTGAAACTTTGCCGATTGATTTGATATAATTATTCAGTTTTATGCCGAGTACATCGGTTTTTTTAATTAAATCTTCGTAATTCATATCATTTATTAGTTTTCTATTATGGGCTTTAGTCAGCCACGTTTTTGTTTCATAAAGTGAACCACGGGAATAGTAGTAAAATTTTTTTGCGTCTTTATAATGGTATCTGCCAAATCCTTCAGAAATATTGGCAGCAACAGAATCTGCTGCACGAACTAATTGTTTCCCAATCGTATCTTTCGAAAAATAATTCCAATCCGAAACTATCTTAAAAACATCTTCTCCTAATTCCATCGCAATCTGGTACACCTTCAACTCTTCCAATTTCATGTTCTTGGGTTTTATGTATTTTTTATCCTTTATAATCCACAATGACTATAAATGACTATTTAATTTAATAACTATAAATGATCATCTAAAGACAAAAAAATTATTTTCTCGGCTCAAAATCTTTGTCTACATTCTTCTTAATCAACTCCCGCATTTCTTCCACAGAAATCCACTGATCGTTTGTGCCGCTGTTGTAGCTAAATCCTTTGGCGACCTCAACGGCATTTTTATAAAAATCAAGGTACTTTTGTTTCCCGTCCGATGGCAAAATAGCAAAGTAATTACCAATATCAATGGTGTTGTGGGAGTCGCTGGGAGTAATCATTTCTTCGTGCAGTTTTTCGCCGGGACGAATACCCACATCTTCGTATTTTGCGTTAGGCGCAATGGCTTTTGCTACATCAAGAATTTTGTAGGATGGTATTTTGGGAACGAATAATTCGCCGCCCATGGCATTTTCTATGGCCCACATTACCATATTCACGCCATCTTCCAACGAAATATTGAAACGGGTCATGTCTTTATGCGTAATGGGTAAAACACCATCTTTGGCCTTTCTCATGAAAAATGGGATTACAGAGCCTCGTGAGCCCATTACGTTACCATATCGAACAACAGAGAAGCGTAAATCGCGCTTTCCTTTGATATTGTTGGCTGCAATGAAAAGCTTGTCGGAAACGAGTTTTGTGGCTCCGTAAAGGTTAATGGGCGCTGCTGCTTTGTCTGTGCTCAGTGCGACAACAATTTTCACATCAGTATCCAATGATGCATTAATTACATTTTCGGCTCCCATTACATTGGTTTTCACCGCTTCCATGGGATTGTATTCGGCTGTTGGCACTTGTTTGAGTGCAGCGGCGTGAATAATACCATCTATTCCTTCACAAGCTCTTTTGAAACGTTCTCCGTCGCGTATGTCTCCAATAAAATAACGGATTCCTGGATATTTGTCCTTGGAATATTCCTGCGACATTTCAAACTGTTTTAATTCATCGCGCGAATAGATTACAAGTCTTTTTACATCCGGATAGCGATCCAGAATGGTTTTTGTAAACTGTTTTCCAAACGAACCGGTTCCTCCGGTAATTAGTATCGATTTGTTATTTAACATAGTAGTTTATATCTAATTATTTATTGATCAGTTACAAACGAACCCCGAAAGTATTTATTTTTTGTAGTTTGAGCAATTAATTTTCAGGGTATTATTTATAAAATTTGATGTATAGTTATTAATGTTTTGTAAATAATAGTGTTACCGATTTTATCTGCAGCCAGTGGTTCTAAGAAATGTTAGTAAATACGGGTTTATTGTGTTTGACTAATCGATTTAAAAAGGTTTTCGTATTCAGTCCCGGTATTTTCCCAGGTAAATTGCTGGGCTCTTTTTATTCCTTTTTCTGTAAGTTCTTTTCTTAAATTGTTGTTTTTAGTAATTTCTATGATTGCCTTTTTTATTTGTTTAATTGATTTTGGATTCACCGTAATAGCCGCATCGTCAGATACTTCGTGGCATGCTGTTGTGTTTGAGGTGATTACCGGTGTTCCGCTGGCCATGGCCTCAATTATCGGAATGCCAAAGCCCTCGTGCAACGTTGGGAAAACAAAGGCAATGGCCTGTTGATAGAGTTTTGACAGTTCTTCATTCGTTCTGTATTTGTCATCGAGAATTTTAATTTTCGGGTGAATGTTTTTATAAGGAAAACCACGACTCATAATCCAAAATTCGGGCAAGTCTTCTTTTTTTGCTGCCTTGATGTAGGCTTTTATTATTCTGTCGACGTTTTTAACAGGTTGATATTCTGATATGTGCAGTAAGTATTGCCTGTCTTTTTCTGTTGGCTTAAAAACTTCATGATCAACGGCATTATAAATTCTGTGTAGTTTTTGATCGGGAATATTAAGGTGCTTTTTAAACTCATGGGAAGAATAGTCAGATACAGTTACAAATGCCTCATAATCAATTATGTATTCTTTCCAGTAGCGTTTTTGCAGTAACCGCGATTTGATGATTTTGCTGTAAGGCATTTCTTTGGTTTTTAAAACACTTACGGGCAATGCAAATAACCGTGCGCCGTGAATTGTTGCTACAATTGGCAGATGAGTGTGATCTTTGCGTATGTTGGGGATGAAGCCTCCGCCGGCATTTGGATCCCATACCATTTCTGCATTGGTGGGAACGTTATCAGGTTCTGCGAAGGGTATTATCGTATGATTTTTACTTTCCAGAAATTGCCACACTTTTTCCCTGATAATTTTGTAGCTCATGGCTGATTTTTCCGGTGCGTAAATGGCTATGCGCATAATTCAATTATTCGTTTGTTTCTGTGTTTTGTTGGTTTTTTAGCGTTCTTTCTGTAATTACAGGTATGTATAAAAAATTGATTCTGAATTTTTTATAGATAAATGCAACATATAAAAAATTTCGAAAAAGATATATTAGTAAAACGGAGTAAGCTGCACCGGTAATACCGAAATACTTAATTCCCAGGTACGCAGAAGTTAAAAATACAATGGTTGATAAAATGCTGATATTCCGGTTGAAGCGTTCATAACCGCTCATCAACAAAAATATGCCTACGGGGCCTGTCCAAACATCGATAAACTGTGCAATGGCCAGGATGCAGAGAACTGTAGTGCCGGCAATGAATTCCGGTCCAAAAAACAGGGTAATTTCGCTGGCGAATAATATCAATAGAATAAATACGGGTAACGTCGTCAATGTGATGGTTTTTGAGGCTTTAGCCACTACTCTTTTCAACTCATCCACTTTTTTCAATTCCCATAATTCCGAGAAGCGCGGAGCCAAAACTGTATTGCCCGAAAGCAGTACAAGCGAAAGAATCAGTGCCAGGCGGCTCATCAAATGATAAATGCCAATTTCGGCATCAGATACAAAAGCACCTAAAATTAATTTATCTGCCCAAAGTATTGTTGTACCTGCTATGGCGATGTGATACATAGGGAACGATGTTCGTGTTATTTCCCTGATTTTAACTTTATCGTTTTTGAGTTTTTTTAATGGTCGCCACAAAAGGAATAGCAGTAAAAAACTCAACATGAACAAGAAAATGGAACTAAGTACGTGTACGGAAATGGGGATGTGTTTTTCGGTATTCCCTGTCAACCATATTATTGCAATAAGAATTAGTAAAGTAATAAAAGTACTGTACAAATTGAGAAATGCGTATTGCACAATTTTTTTAAAAGCACGGTGCATTTCTGCGTTTATGTGCGTGAAAGCTGTGGGCAAAATCATTATCGCAGCAATTCTCAAATAGTAGGCATAGTGGGGCTTGCTGAAGATTGTTTCTGCTATAAACTGGTTGAAAAAAAATAGCAAAGCAGAAAGAATTATTACACCTGGAATAATTATTTTGCACACCTGGAGGTAAAAATGCTTGATTTTTCCATGCTGGTTTGTAGCTAAATATTTTGAAACGAATTTTACTGTTGCCATGTCTGTGCCGGCTTTTGCCATAATTGATGTCAGCGTTACAACAGACAATACAAAAGAAAAAACACCCAATGCTTCTGACCCAAAAAACCTGGATATTACCCAGACATTTACGTATCCAAAAAACATGGCACCCATTTTCATCAACAGGAACATAAACCCACCTTGCAGCAGGCTTCCTTTTGTGAAATGGTTCAGTATGGTTTTGATTTGTGACAAATGTATGCGTATTTTAATAGCCTGTACGTTTGAAAATAGCGTTTACAGTTTTGAGCATCAGGATAATATCGAGGCGTAGCGACCAATTGTCGATGTATTGAAGGTCGAGTTTCATCCATTCATCGAATTTTGTATCATTTCGGCCTGAAACCTGCCAAATGCAGGTAATACCGGGTTTCATGGATAATCGCCTCCGCTGAAGCCGGGTGTATTTGTCAACTTCCTCCGGGATTGGTGGTCGCGGCCCGACAACTGCCATGTCGCCTTTTAGGACATTAATAAATTGCGGGAATTCATCAAGGCTGCTGCGGCGTAAAAATTTTCCAACTTTAGTTACCCGCGGGTCGTTTTTTATTTTGAATACCGGGCCGTCTACCTCGTTTTTCTTTTCCAGCTCGCTTTTCATTTTTTCGGCTTCCTGAATCATGGTGCGGAATTTATAAATCGTAAACTTGCGCCCGTTCAAACCTACGCGGGTTTGTTTAAAAAATACCGGACCTTTCGATTCCAGTTTGATGGCCAAAGCAATGAGCAAAAAGAAAGGCGAAAAAATCAATAAGGCGAAAAATGAAAATATATAATCAAGTATGCGCTTGGCTGATAGCGCCAGGTAATCTGATGGAGTGTTGGCAAAAGTCATCAGCGGAATTTCTCCGTAATAATTAAGTTGCGATTTGGATGCAATCAAACTATAAAAGTCTGACTGTAATTGAAACGTAACACCAATTTCTGCGCAAGAATAAATAAGTTCTTTAATGGTATCGTTTTCCAGCTCGCCTTTGCAATAAATAAGCTCATCAACCACTTCATCATCTACAAAATTGTTGATATTCATAGTTGACGGATAGATTTTAAAGCGATTTTTGTAAAGCTCTTTTATTTTCTTTGAATCCGTAATGATTGCTAATACCTTGTACCCCAGATACTTGTGTGTTAGTAGTTTCTCGATAAAAGATTCTGAGTAGTCGTCGGCTATAAGTACGGCTTGTTTTACATCTTTGCCTTTTATGTGCTTTCTTTTGAGCTGTTTAAGCATCAGTATTTTTACTGTGGAGAGCATGAACAGGTCTACAACAGCGAAAATCAAAATGGCCAAACGACTAATTTTATCCAGCTTCAGAATAAATACGAAAACAAACAGCAGGAGGACTCCAACGAAAATAATTACCGCATATTCCAGAAAAATGACTGAGTAATTTTTTACTTTCTGGGCGCTCTGAAAGTTCACTGTTTTTATGAGAATAAACCAAATGGGAATAATCAGGAGCCCCAAAATCAGGTATTGCTCAGTATACAAAATAGATTTGGCAACGGTAAATACCCGAATATAATAACCAACAACCAGCGCCAGAAGCGTTAGTGTTACATCTACCAATGCCATAAAATTGCTGTATAATCTTTCGTTTTCTTTGAGCATAGTTACTTAAAATTCAATTTCTGTGCGTGTTCTTTAAAAGCCTCAAAATATATATCAATAATTTTATCGGGATGATATTCATTGACAATTTTATCCCGGTTGTTCTGTATTTGCCGGTTAAATATCTTTTTATCAGGTAATTTATCTAATATTTTGCAAATATCGTTATCATTTTTGAAAAATAGTGCATCATCTTCTAAAACACTTTTATTGAATGGGTTGTCGTGTGCGCAAATTAAGGCTGATGAGGCCATGGCTTCGAGCAGCGATGGGTTGGTTCCGCCGGCAGAATGTCCGTGAAAATAAAGGTGTGAAAAATGCCGCAATTGATTGAGCATCTCCTGATCGTAAATAGCATTCATAAAACGAATGTTATTTCCATTGTATTTTTTAAAAAGATACTCTCCGTATTTGTTTCCGTAATTTCCAACCACCAATAGCGGATCTTTTTGCGCCGATTTTTCATAACCGGACAAAATGGTTTCGATGTTGTTGTCGGCCTGCATGCGCGCAATGAGTATATGATACTTGTACGGTTCTAAATCATATTTTTTTAGCGCCGTGCTGTCCGGATTGTTAAACAAAATGGCCGGATATGCTGCAAAAATAGTGTCTTTACCGTATTTTTCTATGTAGTAGTCTTTTATTACACGGGAGTCGGCAATGAGCAGCTCGTTTGATTTCACAGCTAGTTTTTCTGCATATTTCAGGAATTTTTTCACCGGGCCAGGGTATTTGGCACGTTTCCACTCCATGCCATCGGGATTACAAATTTTTACGGGTTTGCGCGGCAGCATAAACGACCAAATAGAGTTGGTTGTATAACCGAGTTGCAATAAAATATCGAAATTTCGCTTGCGGCTGTCTTGTATGCAGTTAAAATCGTAAATAAACTGCCCGGAAAGGCCAATGTGTACTTCGGGATCGTATTTGTGGATGATATGCACGCCTTCCCATTCAGTTTTTTTGTATGGGTGATTGTGCGAGTTGTAAACAAACACTTCGCACCCTCGCTCAACAAGTCCTTTGGACAAATATTGCGCAAATTGTTCAAATCCTCCGTAGTGATTTGGAATTCCTCTCGTTCCCAGTATCCCGATTTTCATTGTTTCCAATTCCATTGGCTGGTTGCAACAAGGCAACTATTCATTAATTATCTGCAAAGAAAAGAATTTTCATGTTAGAAAAGGGTGAAAAACGTTAAAATCCCAGTCTTTTGAGTAGCTTTCCGGGCTGTAAAGCAACTGCAATCAACATGAAGCCGTATTTTTTTAATCGGTTGTCTGTCAGCATCGCTTTTCGGTACATTTTTAAATAGCGGTAGTACATGTATTTCCTGAACCGGCTGGTTTGTGTGTTGAATATGTGGTCGCGGCAGTTGAATATTTTGCTTAGCGATTCGTAGGTGATGTTGCTCACAGCGCTGTTTTCGTGCACGCGCATCAGGTTCACGATATCAGGTAAATTGGCAAAGCGGGCTCCCTGGATACTCATGCGGGCAAAAAGCTGGTAATCTTGCCCGGGCACCATTTCTATGTAGTTGTATTGCTTGTATAAAGTGGTTTTGATGATTACCGTGGGTTGTAATACGCCGTTTTCTCCTTTTTTGTATGTTGCCGGAATGTTTTTATCGCTAAATTTTGATGTGTTGAGTTTTTGTCCGCAACCACTTTTAAAATATTGTACATTGGCTCCCAATACATCAATTTCCGGATGCTTCTCCATAAAGTTCCATTGTTTTTCAATCCTGTCCGGAAGCATAATGTCATCGGGGTCTATCAGCATTGTATATTTTCCCGAGCAATGTTTTTTGCCTTCGTTTAGGGCAGTGGAGCGTCCGCGGTTTTTTTCAAATGTAATGATTTTCAAGTGGGGCAGATGTTTGTATTTTTCCATCACCTGCAGTGAGTTATCTCTGGACCCATCATCTACAAAAATAATTTCCTGTGGTTGTATGGTAGAATTCAGGATGGATTCCATAAAATCGTCAAGATAGGCCCCATTATTGTAATTGGTGGCAAATACCGATATATTGACTGTTTTTTTCACGTTAAAAAGCAAGTTTAGATAATGGCGATGTGCCGAATTTAGTGATGGTTTTTAATCCCAGTCCCTGCGCTTTTTTGCATGCTTTTAGCCAACGGTTGAAAACAATTTTGCGGAATATCTGCTGGTCGTACAATTTTTCTTGTTTGTTGGCAAGATAAATTTTGTACAGCCATTTTTCGTACTTTTTCAATTCCTGCACAGATTTGATGGGTTTGTCGCTTTTAAGGTTTAAATGAAGGTCGAGTTCTTCATCTGTGGCATCTATACCAATTTTATTGAGTATGTAAGCGATGAGTTTTTTTGAATTTTTCACATGCTTTTCACTCATGCTTGAAATATTATCATCGTGCATGCGGTAATGGAGCAGGTATTCCTGAATGTTGGCCACTTTGTGTTTTAGCGAAACATCGAACCACATTTTGCTGTCTTCAACAATGTCGAAGCCTTCGGAGTAGCCCTCTTCGGGGATTGCTTCGCGCCGAATTACCACGGTTGATTGCACAAAGTAATTACGAAACAGCATCATGGCCGGTATTTTTTGCGAAGGTGTAGGCAGTTTCCAGCTTTTTCCGGTAAGGTTGCCTTCTCCGTCAATCCATTTAACCCATGCGCCAACCATCGCATAATCGGGGTTTTCTTCCAGAAAAGTTACTTGTTTTTCGAATTTTTGCGGCAGTGCAATGTCATCGGAATCGAACATGCCAATGTATTTACCCGTCGCTTTTTGCAACCCGTGGTTGCGGGAATATACAATTCCGCGGTTTTTATCGTTATGGTGCAGTTTGATGCGCGGGTCGGCGTAGCTTTCGATTAGTTTTACCGTATTGTCTGTGGAGCCGTCGTTGATAATGATGAATTCAAAACCGGTAAATGTTTGGTTTAAAACGCTGTCTATGGCCGATTTTATATAGTTTTCCCGGTTGTATACGGGCATTACTATGCTAAGTATAGGTTGTTTTTCCATTTTTTGTATGTAAATCTTTGCGAAATTAGCCAAGTTCGCCTGATTTGCAAAAAGGAATGTGTGGGATTATCTTAATTGCAACTTTTTATCCCGGTTCTACTATTTTTTTGGAATTTCCACCGTTACTTTTGTGCCGAGCGCTTTGTTGCTTTCTATGGAAAATGTTCCGTTGTGTTTTTCGATTAGTTTACGTGTAACCAGTAATCCCAGACCAATGTCCTTTTCTTTGCGACTGCCTGTCCAGTTATCTTTCTTAAGGATTTTGGCTATCTCGTTTTTATCCATTCCGATACCATCGTCCTGAATAACGATTGTGCTTTTTTTCGTATCGTCTGTAATGGCGATTTCAATTTTCCCTTTTTTGTTTGTAAATCGGATGGCATTATGCAGAATATTCCTAAAAATGAATGTAATAGCATCAATGTCTCCTTTTATATAAACCGGCCCTTTGGTTTTATTCGTAACTGTAACTTCTTTTCTCTGAATAATGGAACTGAACTTTTTTATCTCTTTGTCAAGCCATTTTGTAACTTCAAACAGTTCAACATTAAGCTCAATTTTATTAATTTGTATCCGCGACCAAAAAAACAGGTTGTTCATTAAGTTGTTTGTAAGCAGAATGGCATCATTAAGGCCGGTCATTAATTTGGTGGTTTTCTCCTCGTCTCCTTTTTGTTTTCTCAACAGTTCGGCAAATCCATTTACAGCATTAAAGTGGTTGCGTAAATCGTGGGTTATTATCTCGAATAGCCTGTTTTTTATTTCGTTGGATTCTGTTAGCTGAATTTTTGCATGCTGATATTTTTGTGAAGTCGTGTATATCTTCTTTTCCCGCTTTATAATTCCCAGAATGAGAACAAGCAGAATTGTGAAAAGTACCAAAATACTGATGCTTTTAAATATGGTTTTTTGATTTATTTCTTTTGCGTAATTATTTTCTTTTATACTAATCAGGTTGCCTGTTTGATTTCCCTGGATGTTGGGCAGGGGTTTAAAAATGATGTCGTAATATTTATTATTAAACTTTACAGAGACTACATTGGCTGTGTTTTGCGATAAGCCTTTTTGTAACTCATGTGTATGTGTTTTGCCTAATTCTTCAAAAAATAGAATTGTAGTTCTGTTTTCTTTCGAGTCACTTTGTTCCCATACATACCCGGGTAAATTTTTCAAGGGCTTATACGTTTTTTTTGCATCTTGAAACAAGTGGTTTTCGATAATCTCTTTTTTGAATAATACGATGGATTTTGTTTTTTCAATTTCCTCAATTTTTGTTTTTAAATGGCTGCATGGCATGCAAATTTCAACGCTGCCAATAAAGTCATTTTCGCTGAGTAATGGATAAACAAACCGCAAACTGATGTTGGTTCGGCCGGCTTCAATGCCTGAAACAGGTTGCCTGGTTTTTCTGATCTTCTCAATGGAGAACCTGTATGGATTCAGATTGTCGCCAAAAGAATTGGGTCGGCTAAACCGTAAAAAGCTCTCTCCGTTGCTTTTGTGAAAGTGCAATTGATTGAAACCGTGTTGCTGAAGGTTTTTATATGAAGCGGAGAGCGAATTATATAATTCTATGCGATGTTGTTTTTTTTGTTTTGTATCTGCTTCACTTAATACAGAAAAAATGCTAATTACCTCCTGTGTATTTATATTTTGCTGAAAATAAATTTTAGAAGCCGATTTATATCCGTTTATGATAGATTCGCAATTGGTCGAATTTTGTTGAACAAGGGCGTTTGATCTGTACTTTTCAAATTCGTTTCTATCCTCAATGACCCAAAAAATCATTAATCCACTGACAATGATTAACAAAAAAATGACCGGAAAGTATTTAATGGGTTTATTCATAATTCATGTTGATTCACATTAATAGTATCAAATTTAAGAAAAAACCCTTTTAATTTTGTTTTTATTCAACACTTTCTCTTTTTTTTATCGGGTTGCTTTGTGGTCTTTTAGTATTGATTCCTTATTATTAAGTTGTTGTGGCTTAATTTCTATTGTTTGTAAACTGTACACATATAGATTCATTAAATTATTCGAATTCAAATGTGTCAATCAGATGTTTTTTCCTGCCTTAAATTATTGCAAAGAATTTTGGCTGATTTGTTCGAATCATCAGATAATCTTTATTTTTGCCACAAATTATTTAAGTGATGACAAAACAGAAAAAACCAACATTAATGATATTGGCCGCCGGTATGGGAAGTCGATATGGCGGTCTGAAACAGCTCGACCAGATGGGCCCGAACGGAGAAACCATCATGGATTACTCAATTTTTGATGCCTTACGTGCCGGTTTTGATGAGGTTGTGTTCGTTATACGCAAAGATTTCGAACAAGCTTTTAAGGAGCGGTTTATCGACAATATTTCATCGAAAATCCGAACGAACTACGTTTTCCAGGAAATTGATGATTTGCCCGATCATTTTTCTGCGCCCGAAGGCCGGCAAAAACCATGGGGAACAAATCACGCTGTATGGGCAGCACGCAATGCAGTAAAAAAGCCTTTTGCTGTTATCAATGCCGATGATTTTTACGGAGCCGATGCCTATAACGTAATGTCAGCTTATCTTCAAAACTTAAAAAACGACAGTACAAATTATTGTATGGTAGGGTATCCGGTTACCAATACGCTTTCTGAACATGGAACCGTGAACCGTGGTGTTTGCAATGTTGATGATCAAAATCATCTGGTAACCGTCACCGAGCGTGAGGCAATTGGGTGGAAAAACGATAAAATTGTATCTGAAGAAGATGGGAGCGATGTCGACCGGAATGCTTTGGTTTCCATGAATATGTGGGGTTTTTCGCCCAACTATTTTAAACAAACCGAAGCCGATTTTATTGAGTTTCTGGAGGCGCACGGACAAGAATTGAAATCGGAATTTTATATCCCGTCGACCGTTACAAACCTGATTGAAAGCGACAAAGCTACAGTAGAAGTTTTAAGCACAACGGCCAAATGGTTTGGAGTAACCTACAAAGCCGATAAAGAGCAAACCCAAAAGCGAATTCGGGAAATGATTTCCAATGGCGAATATCCTGAAAATTTGTGGAAATAACCTGAATTATGGTCAAAGTACTTCTGATTATGACCGGAGGCATCGTGCTGGGCTATTTTATTCGCCGCAGTCGAAAAATTATTGCAATAAACGATAAGCTGGTTATGTTGGCGGTTTTTGGTCTGCTGTTTCTCATGGGCGTAGCCATAGGCAGCAATGCGCAAATCGTAAATCGTCTGCCTGAATTAGGCGCAACAGCACTTTTATTTGCCCTGGCGGGGACTGTTTTTTCGGTTGTTTTCGGAGCAATTGTGTATTTCGCATTCTTTAAAAAACATCATTAACATAAAATGCGTGGAACTATCTACATATTACTGTTTTTTAGCTTTGGCGTAATCCTCAGCTATTTTGGTTTGCTTCCGGATACTATGCTCAGGAACGATTATAGTACATACGCACTTTACATATTAATGTTCCTGGTTGGAATAGGAGTGGGGGCAGATACCGGCGCATTGGCTGTAATTAAAAAAGTGAAAATGAAAATTTTGCTCGTTCCAATGGCTACAATGTTGGGTACATTTTTGGGCATGATTATCATTTATCCGTTCCTTGGAGACCTTGGTTTTGCCGAAGCGCAGGCCATTGGAGCCGGATACGGTTACTACAGTTTGTCGAGCATTATAATTGCAGAAATGCGCACCGAAACGCTCGGCGTTATTGCCCTGATGGCCAATGTAATTCGGGAAATCCTTACCCTGATATTTACCCCATTACTCGCATCAAAAGCAGGTAAATTGGCGCCAATTGTCGCTGGAGGAGCAACTTCCATGGACACCACACTGCCGGTAATTACAAAATATGCCGGAAAAGAATATGCAGTAATTTCGGTTTTTCATGGTACAGTGCTTACCGTATTGGTACCGGTAATTGTGTCTTTGTTTTTAAGTGTGTAAAAAGTTTTAAAACATTTATTAGTCAGGAATGTTTGTGCCATATAGCATCAAGGTATTATTGTAGATAATAAAATTCTATAATTGAATCATTTATAAAAAAGTTACCATAAATTTATTATTATTATATCGAAATATCTATTTTTGTATCTACTTCAAAATTTATTGATAATCAAAATAATCTGTTATGAGTACATCCTTTCAAGATCAGCTTACTGAAATGCTAAAAAGGCATCAGTCGGTTGAATCGAATACTGAACGCGAATCATTGATAAAACAAGCCCTTGAGCGCAGGGAAGCTATTACAATGAAAGGCGGAGCGCTGGCTACATGGACACGCCCCGAATCAACCGGACGCAGCCCAAAAGATACCTACATTGTAAAGCACAATGCTACTGCGGATACGATCGACTGGACATCGCCAAATAATATTCCCCTCGACCCGCAAACGTTTGATATGGTTTTTGAAGATGTATTGGCAATACTCAATAAAGACAAGGTTTATGTTGCCGATCGCGTAATTGGAGCCGATTCCAGATACGCATTGCCGGTAAAAACTGTTACCAATACAGCTTTATCGCAGGTTTTTGCCGATAATATGTTCCGTAAAACCCCGGAAGATATTGATAAGAGTATTTTTGCTGAGCGCGGTTTTACACTACTTGCTGCTCCTCATAACAAATTGAATCCGGAGAGATACAAAGGCCGCCTGCGCGAAATGCCCGATGGCTCAACTTCAAATATGTGTGTGGCCATGGATTTCGACCGCCGCGTGGGGATTGTTTTCGGTTCAGCATACATGGGTAGTTTGAAAAAGCTCATGTTTACCGTAATGAATTATTATTTGCCGCTCGAAGGAATTCTTCCCTTGCATTGTAGTGCAAACGAAGGCGAAGACGGAAACTCAGCATTGTTGCTTGGCCTTTCAGGAACCGGTAAAACCACCTTGTCAGCCGATCCGAAACGTGCACTTTTGGGCGACGATGAGCATGGTTGGAGCGAACATGGCATTGCTAACTTTGAGAACGGTTGCTATGCAAAAATGATCGACATTAAAGAAGAAAACGAGCCCGAAATATGGAATGCCGTTATGCACAAAGATGAGCCGGAAAAACATGGTTCAATCGTAGAAAATGCAATGGTTTATCCCAATGGCGAAGTAGATTATTTTGATGATCGTTATACTCCTAACAGCCGCGCATCGTATCCGCTGAGATATTTGTCAAACATCAAACCTTCATCGGTTTCCGGGCATCCCAACACAATTTTGTTCTTAACCGCTGATGCTTATGGTGTTTTGCCTCCAATTTCGCAGCTTAATGCCGATCAGGCTATGTTTTGGTTCCTCATGGGATACACAAGCAAACTGGCTGGTACAGAAACCGGAGTAACCGAGCCACAAGCTACGTTCAGTCGTTTCTTTGGTCAGCCATTCATGCCGGGAAAACCCAATGTGTATGCATCGCAACTGGGCGAAAAAATGGAAAAATATAACACAAAAGTATACCTGATTAACACCGGCTGGAGCGGTGGAAAATATGGCGTAGGTTCGCGGATTAAACTGAAATTTACACGTGCCATGGTCGATGCAGCAATGAACGGCGATGTTCTTAAAACAGAGTTTGTAAAAGATGAACTTTTCCATGTAAACGTGCCCAAATCAATTCCGAATGTGCCCGATGAAATACTCATACCACGCAACGCATGGGCAGATAAGGCTGATTACGATAAAACAGCAAAAATGCTGGCTGAAAAATTTGCAGCACATTTTGAGAAAGCTTACGGCACACACGACCTTAGCGAAGGCATTGTTAAATCGTGCCCTGGTAAGTAATTAAGGTTAAACATTAAAACGGAAGCCGCTGTCTTTTTATGATGGCGGCTTTTTTGTTTTTGTTTTTTTGCTATTTTTGCGCAATTACAAAAATTAGTTATTATGAAAAAAGCAATTATTCTCTTATTCGTTTTAGCCATGTTTTCCGGAGTAAATGCCCAAAAAAGTGATGGCCCCGTGCAGGTTGGCTTTATTGTTTATATGGATTTTCAGTTTTACAAAACCAATGACCATAATCTGAGTACATCAGATAATAATGTCATTGTTATGCTCGACAATCAAACATTACCTTATGGTAGCCGAATTAAATTGTTATTAGATGGTAAAACCCTTTGGATTTCTGAACCCATAAGAAAGAGCGAGGATTTAGAATATCGGGGTCCTGTGGGACAATACAAAGTTGAAATTACTAAATAGTGCGTGTAAGAAAACTACCCGTTTTTTCAAGTGCTTGATGCGAAAAGTTCAAGTTCAAAGCCTGTCCTCGAGAATCGGGAGCTTGCCCTTTCTGAAAATCAATAGTCCCGATTCTCGGGATGCGATGCGCTGAGCTTGCCGAAGTGACTGTTCTCAGAAAGGGCGTAACCCGATAAAATGCGGGACAAGCCTTGCTCCGCTGAAGCTATGCCCTGTTTTGAGCAATGCATGACCTATAATTGATTATTCTTTTTTTGCTTCAGGTC
>CAYPSX010000076.1:14629-15839 GCA_964413185.1 uncultured Bacteroidales bacterium | reverse complement strand
TACAACCGGCAACGCCAGCCACAGCCCCGAGTGGCCTACGAACACCAACTCCCTGATATTGATATTTGGTTTAAGCTTGAGATGTAGTTTCCTCGTTTAAAACCTTAATTAATTTCGTAAAACACCATCAGGTGCGGAATTATGGTAAGAGACTGTAGTAGATTTGTATTTTGTCCAACATATATCTATAAAAACCTGAATCAGAATGAATACACGATTCAAGAGGAGTCGTATGTTTTCCTGTTTTGGGTATTAGGCACTCAATTGATCACAATCTTGCTTTTTTGATTTGATTAAACATACGTGAGTGAAGAAAACAACACAAAAAACAAGCTTTTCACAAATAAAATTTGCACTGTATTATTATTATTATTATTATTATTGCCGGGTATTCACTAACTAAAATTATACATTATGAAAAAACTTTTAGGAATTACCCTGCTGGGAGTAATTGGATTTTCTTTCTCGGGTTGTGAGAAAGATGAGATAGAGATGCAACAACCAACTGAAAATTATGAAACCGAACAGCGCATTCTTAACTTTAAGGATGAAATTGCCAAAAAGGATCGGAATGGTGAGTCCATGCACATAGATTCTTTAATTTGGTATACCGAAGCTGCCATGAACTACAGTTATTGCCACCCGGGTTTGACTTATGAATTTAAGCAGAGAGATTCGGTTTTAATAACAGTAGATTTGATTGATGGATGCTCTGTTTCACCTGAAAATGTCGAAGCCACTTATATTGAAGTTAACAATTACCTGGTTGAGCAATACGAAGGTTTTAAACATGAGCCAAAGCGACTGATTGTTGTAAATCTGGAACTGGAAGGCAGCAACCAGTCATCTGCCGGAATTTGGGTATACAGCACCATTGGAAAAGTTTATGAAGAAGAAAATTTGAAAAGCAGCAATCCATTCCAGTCTTATGACTGGTGGCTTGCTATTGGATCAGGAAGGTGTAATGGATATAACTCCACACATCCCAGCACAGAAAATGCAATGGATCAGCTAGAACGTTATTACATTACGCACAACGATGCTTTTGATTACCTGAACCCCGATTATTATAATTACTATTTTACAGATGTTTCAGGATTCTATCATTTTTATGGTTATAACGCAGACTCAGATTGGGATTTATATATGTGGGATGACTCAAACTACGATTTATGTATTTCTCCAACCCTAATGAATTATTTCCTACAGC
>CAYPSX010000076.1:0-14619 GCA_964413185.1 uncultured Bacteroidales bacterium | reverse complement strand
CCGCGCCGCTTTGGGGCGCATAGTCCAGCCACATTCAAAAACCCAAGGATGCCGCACTCATGTCAGAATGCCTGCACCCATGAATTATTTCCTACAGCACATTGATGAAGTAATCATTGATGATCTTCCGGTAGGAGGAAAACCATTTAATTTGCAGATTTATCCTGAAAGTATACCGAGTGGTCGAGGAACAAATCTTCATGAATATAGGGTTCAAGCAGGAACCTATCATGGCAGAGCTATACCCGCACTTATGCGACCGGAAAGACTTTAATTTTTTACCAGCAAGTTGCCCGTGGGGCAGCTTGCTTAAATTTTTAATATGCGAATAATTTTTCTTACACTATCACTTTTATTATCTATGAGCATAAACGCTCAGCAACTTGAACCATTCATCTCTACAGCACATAATGGTTCTGTTACTTATATCGCCATGAACGTTATAGATGACACTCTATGGGTTTCCGGGGTGCAAAAAGATAACCTCAAAGGAATAATTTGGAAATATAGTGATAAAGGTGTTCTACTTGACAGCATTGTTTTTCCGGATGCTGAAAATCAAGTTATTTTTAATTTTATTCCTTATGGTGACTCAGTGGTTACAATAGGCACTCATTCTCCAGCTACCGATGAAGGACAACTTGTGATTCGTTGTTTGGATAAAAACCTAAATCAAATTTGGACAAAAACTTTTGATTATCCATATAATCCCTACATTCTAGGGTTTCGAACATTTGAACGGTTTAATAAAAGATTCATTGCTATCCAGACACCTGTAACACAGTTTTTCAAACTTGATAAGCAGTTTAATGTATTGGAAACAAAAAGCATGGAGACTATATATAATTTTGAGCCTGTTAAATTTACTAATCGAGGGTTTCATTTTGCAAAAAATGGTGGATGGATTGTTGAAATAGACACTAATTTTAACGAGGTTGATACATTATTCCATGGCTATGGATTTTTAGTTAGTAGTGGGAACTTAATGTCAAATGGAAACAATGGTTATATTGGAACATCTCAAAATCTAGAATCATATTACCAAATTAATTATCGAGACTCCAATTATCAGATCGTAAATAATTACCCATTTATTGGACATCAGGATGAACACCCGCGTTATACGTTTTATCGAACCATGCTTCCCAATCATGACACGACAAGAATTTTTGCTTCAGGGTTTTTAAATCAAAACCAAGTCCCACACCCTGTGCATCTAGGCAGCTGGGATTCAAACAAATTCTGGGTCGCCTATTTAAACCAGGATTCAATGCTCTGGTATCGTTTTTATGAAGATAGTATTTATTATTACCTTACAACAAATATGGCTCTAGGTTCTGACGGTTCATTATACTTGGCAGCTTCACGTTACAATGCTGCTGAACAAGCCGATTATAGCGACGCTGTAATTTTCAAATTCAATACCGAAGGAGATATGCTTGTGGGTAACAAACCAGAGCCCCAACTGCAAAAGGCTGTTAAAGTGTATCCCAACCCCGGAACAAACCAACTCAATATTGAAATACCAGAACCCGCTAATTCAACAATTTTATTATACAACATTCAAGGTAAGCTTGTACAGTCTAAACAATTTCGAAAACAGTGCCAGCTTAACACAGAAGGACTAACTCAAGGCATTTATTTTTACCGTATTTTAACGAAACCCGGAGAAGTTTTTACAGGGAAATGGATCAAGGAGTAGAACATAATCAGGCAAAAAATCCGTGTCCGACTATTGACGGAGATCCTGATTATAGAAAAAAATTAAAAATCTACTCATTATGACTATTAGTTTGCGAACTCATACCGGTTTTTTATGCAAAATCGGAGTTCAAGCAGAGCAAGTATTAACGTCATAAAAAGCCACAACTTTTCAACTAATTCATTATAAGTGTGTATCCAAATAATTCGCAAAAAAAACCGGAGGAAAAAAATCCCCCGGTCAATCAAATTCATAAAAATAAGCATCATCCGCATTCCGATGAACCGCAGTCGGAACAAATCAAACATCCTTCCTGGTAAATGAGTTTGTTTGAATTGCAATTTTTACATTTTTGTCCTTCTGCTTCGGTTCCGTTTGGAATGTAGCGTTTAAGAGCACGTTCTACACCGTTTTTCCATGTGTTAATGTTTGCGCTGTCCAGTTGCAGCGAAGAAACAAGCGTAACTACGTTCGGAATGGGCATACCGTAACGTAGCACGCTTGAAATTAACTTGGCATAGTTCCAATACTCTTTGTCGAATTTATGAGAAAGTCCTTCAATGGTTGTACGATATCCGTATTTGTTTACATATTGGAAATCGTAGCGTGTAATTCCATTTTCGTTTTTATTTTTTATGATATATCCTTTGGAAATTGATTTTGGAATGGGCAACACATCATCGTCGACCATACCGGTGAAAATTTCGTAGGGTGTTCCTTCGAGCAAACCGATAAAAGCAATCCACTGCTCATTATTGTTTTTAAAACGAACAATGTCGCCTTTTAATTTTTTCGGGCGTTTTAGTTCACGGGTAACTTTGTCTTTTTTATCTTCTTTTGAAATTAATACGCCTGATCGCGATCCGTCGCGGTATACAGTGATTCCTTTGCAGCCCGATTTCCAACCTTCCTGGTAAACTTTTCCTACAACTTCTTCCGTTACGTTTTTTGGCAGGTTTACCGTAACCGAAATGGAATGGTCTACCCACTTTTGAATAGCGCCCTGCATTTGTACTTTTTTCACCCAGTCTACATCGTTGGAGGTTGACAGGTTATAAGGCGACTTGGCCACTACTTCATTCAGTTCTTCTTCGTTGTATTCGCGAACTTCATCAACATTGTAACCATTGGCTTCGAGCCAGATAATAAATTTATGATGAAAAACTACGTATTCTTCCCAGCTGTCTCCAATCTCATCGACAAATGAAATTTTTACATCCTGATCGTTGGGATTAACTTTTCTGCGGCGGCGGTAAACTGGCAAAAATACCGGCTCAATTCCCGATGTGGTTTGTGTCATCAAACTTGTCGACCCGGTTGGTGCAATAGTGAGCATGGCAACATTCCGGCGTCCGTTTTCGGCCATCAGGTCGTACAATTCCGGATCGGCTTTTTTCAACCTTTTAATGAATGGGTTGTTTTTTTCTTTTTCTGTGCTGTAAATAGGAAATGCTCCGCGCTCTTTGGCCAGGTTGGCCGATGAACGGTAAACAGCCAGCGCAAGCGATTGATGTACTTTTACCGAGAAGTCAATGCCCTCTTTGCTGCCGTACTGCAATCCCATAGCCGCTAGCATGTCGCCTTCGGCTGTGATACCTATTCCTGTACGGCGGCCTTCTTCAGCTTTTTGCTTTATTTTTTCCCAAAGCCGTCTTTCGGTATGTTTAATTTCTTCTTCTTCAGGGTCCGATTCAATTTTTTTCAGTATGGCATCAATTTTTTCTACTTCCAAATCAATAATATCGTCCATCATTCTGTGTGCAATGGCCGCGTGTTTTTTGAATTTTTCAAAATTAAATTTGGCTTTTTCGGTAAACGGATTCTCTACATAGCCATATAAATTAATAGCCAGCAAACGGCAACTGTCATAAGGGCACAACGGAATTTCACCGCATGGATTCGTGCTCACTGTTTTAAAACCCTGGTCTGCATAGCTGTCCGGAACCGATTCTTCGATTATTGTATCCCAAAACATAATTCCGGGCTCTGCCGATTTCCAGGCATTGTGTACAATTTTCTTCCACAGCCGTTGGGCATCTACTTTTTTAGTGAATGTAGGCTTTTTGCTTTCTATCGGATATTGCTGCACGTAAGGTTTGTTATCTATTACAGCCTGCATAAAGTCATGATCGATTTTTACCGATACATTGGCGCCCGTAATTTTCCCCTGCTCCAGTTTGGCATCAATAAAATCTTCGCTGTCGGGGTGTTTAATGCTCACAGTAAGCATAAGTGCTCCACGGCGCCCGTCTTGCGCTACTTCGCGTGTTGAGTTCGAAAAGCGCTCCATGAACGGTACTAATCCGGTAGAGGTTAATGCACTGTTTTTTACCTGGCTTCCTTTAGGCCTGATGTGCGATAAATCGTGCCCAACGCCACCACGGCGCTTCATCAACTGAACCTGCTCCTGATCGGTTTTCATAATGCCGCCGTACGAGTCTGCAATGGAGTCGTTACCCACGACAAAACAGTTCGAAAGCGATGCAATTTGATGGGTGTTACCAATGCCTGCCATCGGGCTGCCTTGCGGAACGATGTATTTAAAACCTTTTAATACTTCAAATATCTCCTCTGCCTGCATCGGATTTGCATACTTTTTCTCAATCCTGTGAATCTCATTGGCTATGCGCCAGTGCATATCGTCCGGGTTCTTCTCGTACAGATTTCCCTGCGAATCTTTAAGTGCATACTTATTGATCCACACAGTTGCTGCTAACTCATCTCCATTGAAATACTCAATGGAGCTCTTCAACGCCTCTTGGTAGGTGTAAGTGTTTGTGCCTTTTTTAGTTGCGACCATTTCCATATTTTTCGCTCTGTTAGTATATTGTTAATCAGAATTTTACGCTTTGTGAGAAATAATGAATACCTTTTGCGGAGGTTAATTCTCAGCGAATTTAAATTGAAAGATTATTATTGTAAAATATCGTTATTAACAGGGTAGGACAAGAACTTCGTAAGTGAAAGAATATGAGTTGATTAGTCGGTTGATTTCTATTTTTTTAAAGTTAATGGAATTGATACTCAGTAAAGTGTAATTATTCCGATTTTTCAACGAGCTTTTTATCAATGTTTTCCATGATAATTTTTGTTGCTCCCAATTGACTTTCTACAAATTTTTTCGTTGCTGAAGATTTTTTATTCAAATAGTCTTTGTTGTCAATAAATTGTTTCATGTTTAACTTCAGTTCTTCATAATCATTTATGGGTAAGGCGATTTTGTTTTGTACCATTTCCACGGCTTCATGAAATTTTTCATATCCGGGACCAAACATAACCGGTATGCCGTAAACGGCCGGCTCCAAAATATTATGAATTCCCTTGCCAAAACCACCGCCAACCAATGCTGCGTTTCCGTAACGATAAAGTAATGATAATATTCCAATACTGTCGATAATCAGAACCTGCGCATCTGAAACTTCTTTTTCATCGGTTTTCGATAAGCGCAGCACTTTTCCATTTACTTTGGTTTCAATAAAGTTGAATGATTTTTCGCTCATTTCGTGCGGAGCAACAATTAATTTAAGCTGTTCAGGGAAAGAACTCGCCAGTTTTACCAGCATTTCGTGTTCTTCCGGCCAGGTGCTGCCGGCTACAAGGGTGAATTGGTACGATGCAAATTTTTCTACAACCGGGTGGTCTTTATTTTCATTTGCAATTGCATACACACGGTCATAGCGTGTATCGCCACTCACTGTAACCTGGTTAATTTGTTGCGATTGAAGCAATTTTACTGAAGCTTCATTTTGTACAAAAAAATGTTCGAACATTTTTAAATGTTTCAAAAACCATTTCCCCAATGGCTTGAAAAATATTTGCCCGGGCCTGAAAATGGCCGATATTGAGTAAATAGGGGTGTTGTTTTTTTTAAGTTGATGTATAAAATTGAACCAAAATTCATATTTAACGAAAATGGCTAAATCCGGTTTTGTCTTCTGAATAAAATATTTAGCATTTCGTGGCGTATCCGATGGCATATACATTACCAAATCTGCAACTTCGTAGTTTTTACGTATTTCATATCCCGAAGGTGAGTAAAACGTCAATAAAATAAAAATCCCGGGGTGTTTTCTCCTGATAACTTCGATTATGGGGCGGCCCTGTTCAAATTCTCCCAGACTTGAGCAGTGAATCCAGCATATTTTTTTACCGGTTTTAGGAACGGTTTCCAGTTTTTGTTTCCAGTTCTTCCGGCCTTTGATCCATTTGCCTGCTTTGGTATTAAAAAGTGCAGCAATTTGGATTAAAAAACGGTAAGTTAATATCCCGATTGTGTAAAAAAATCGCATTAATAGTAGTATAGTTCTGTTGACATACGTTTATGTAATGATATGGTCCAGCCCAGTTTGATGCTGTACAACAAATCCAGCCGGGGCTCATCGATATTTCTTTGTTCAATGTGATCCCAGTCTCTTCTGTTTTGCGTGTAGGCCTGCGTAAATTCTAATCCCAGATAAAAATTCCAAATAGCTTTTTCATGAAAATACATATAACCTAAAAACTGATTGGTCATTAGGCCGTTGCATAATTTGTCATAGCCCGGAAGATACTCATCAGCCAATTGCGGTATATTATTTCCGCGTTCTTCAATCCAGTACTTATGTTGCAAAAAACCAATGCCGCCTGTGAATAGCAGCCCGGAATTTGGGTTGGGAGATAATACTTCTGCCACATATCCCACTTTGGCAAATGCTGTATATCCTTCAAGTTTAGTTACTACAACGCCGGGCTCTCCATACATATTCGTAATCCAACCATCCGAATTTTCAAGATAACTTTCGAATTCGCTATACGGGTTTGTTCCGTTGAAAAGGTAGTTTCCTTCAACCCCGATGAAAATATTTGATTTGAATTTCAGATTGAATGCAGCCCCTACCTGTCCGCTACCATTAAATCGTTTGGCAAAATCTCCTCCCGGATGGTTGTACCCGATATTTGCCGAAATCATTGGAATAAGCAGGCGGTCTTCGCTGATGGTTTGTGCGTAGTTGCCAACCGAAAGAAGAATAAGTATTATTAATAATGATATTTTATTCATTTATAAAAAGTTGAATTGTCAGTTACTCCACAAATATCGTACTTCAACATAATTTTAACGTACGAAAGTAAAAATATTTTATAGCTGAGGATAATTTCAAATGATGTTTTTTAGTTTTGTTGTAAATTTACAGAAATAAACGCTGGAAAAATCTGTGTTTTAAATTTCTAAATTGAACAAAAAAAATGATTTTATCCGCATGAACCTGATTATCGATGCCGGAAATACCAGAATTAAAATATACAAAGCTTCGGGTAACCGGCTCACCGCGCCATTATTTTTTTCATACAAAGCCCAGGATCAGGTACATGAATTTTTGAAGCATGAGGCATTTGACAACACCATTTTAGCCAATGTAAGCAATCCGGAATTATCTTTTATTTCTTATTTGTCAGAAAAAAGCAAATTATTTATCAACTTTAATCAATCAACACCCATTCCCATAAAAAATGCGTACAAATCTAAAGAGACACTGGGTTACGACAGATTGGCATCGGCTATTGGTGCATCTGCAATGTTCCCGGATGAAAACGTACTTGTAATCGATGCCGGAACAGCTATTACACTCGATATAGTATCGGAGAATACGTATCGGGGAGGAGCAATTGCTCCCGGCCTTCAAATGCGGTTCGATGCTTTGCACCAATTTACCAAGCGGCTGCCCGGGCTTACTTACGATAATAATTTTAATTGTCCCGGACAAACTACCAGAGAATCAATTTTGTGTGGATGCATCGAAGGTATCAGGAATGAAGTTTTAGGAACAATTGCAACATACCGGAAAGAATATTCTGGTTTAAAAACCGTTATAACCGGAGGCGATGCAGATATTTTTGTAAAAATGATAAAAAATGGCATCTTTGCAGAGCCGAATTTATTAGCAAAGGGATTAAACAGAATTTTGAATTATAATGTGGAGAAGAATTAGTATTTTAATTATCGTGGCAGGGTTCTCACTTCAGGGAGCCTGGGGACAGAGCAAAGCAAATTCACCGTACTCAATTTTTGGATTAGGCGATATGTACACATCGGGGTACCTTCAATATCCTGAATTTGGAGGGGCAGCTACCGGGTACATGAAAAGAAACCGGATCAATTTTGCTAACCCGGCATCATACAGAGCCATCGACAGTATGCGGTTCGTGTTGGATTTTGGATTTACTAACACCAATAAATATATGGAAGACCAAAATGCCAGCCAAACAGACTATGATTTTAATTTTACATATTACGCTTTTGGTTTTCGTGTAACGCGATGGTGGCATGCCAGTATTGGTATGATGCCCGTTTCAAACAGAAATTATAAAATTGGCCTTAAAAGTTCTCCCGAAATTATTGATGCTTACGAAACTTATTATGTAGGTAATGGCAACCTTAATAAGGTATATTTTGGGCAGTCATTTTCACTTCTTGAAAACTTGTCAGTGGGCGTGAACCTGTCCTATTTGTTTGGAGAACTTCTTGAAACCAAAACAATTTTATTCCCCGATGCACTCTTTATGCGTAATACACAGGAGAGTTACAAAAAACAAATTCAGGATTTTGGCGTGAAAACAGGAATAATGTATACACAACCACTGAGCGATTATCGGTCTTTGCATATTGGTGCAACCTATACGCCACTTCAAACAATCGACTATAAAGAAGATTTTATTCTTGGGGCTACAACCGGAGAAAATCTCGAAGACCCCGCGAATAATAATATCATTGATACAACAAATTCTTATGAAGAGCAAGCCCGCACCTTCAAATTGCCTCAGAGTTTTAGTCTTGGAGCCAGTTACACAGACCCTAGAAAATATACAGCCTCGCTAAGCTTTGATTATTCCATGTGGGGCAGTACAGAAAACCCGAACATCGAAGATGGCATAACCACACTGCAAAACAGTTACAGAATAAGCGGGGGGTACAGCTTTATTCCCAAATGGAATTCAGCTACAAGCTACTTCCATAGAGCCAGTTACGTTTTTGGCGCATTTTTTGAGCAACAATACATGGATGTAAACGGCGAAAATATTAACGGATTTGCTTTGTCACTGGGTTTTGGCGCTCCACTCAGAAGAGCAGGTGCAAAAATACAAGTCGGACTTGAACTCGGACAAAGAGGAACCGTAAAAGAAAACCTGATAAGAGAGAACTATTTTAAAGTTAACTTGAAATTCAATTTTAGCGAAATTTGGTTTTTCGAAAGAAAATATGATTAATTTTATAAAATAAAGGATTATGAAAACAAAGGTGAGCAAAACATTTTTGGTGTTTTTTATAATGTTGATGACGGCATTTACTGCCACTGCCCAAAAAGGAGTCGAAGACGGCTCAAAATACGGACATGGTGAAGATAGTATCCGCGCATTGCAAAACCTGTCCATGTACAAACAATTTTACAGGCAAAAATCTTACACAGACGCCATAAAACCTTGGAGAATTGTTTTTAATGAAGCTCCCAAAATCAGTAAAAACATGTACATACACGGGGCTAATATGTACAAAATTTTCTACCAAAAATCAAAATCATCCGAAGAGCGAAAAAAATATGTCGATTCCATCATGATGGTTTATGATCAGCGCATTAAATATTGGAACAGTAAAGGTGAGTTGCTCGCCCGTAAAGCCGTTGATTTGAACAACCTTGACCCGACAAGAAAAAAAGAAGCTTACGATATGCTGCAAGAATCATTAGACATACTGGGAAATTCAATCCCTGATTTTGCCCTTAATGAACTTATGCAGATATCCCTTTCACTTTATAATGATGATGAGCTGACCAAAGACGATATGGTAAGCAATTTTGCTTTGTGCTCAGATATAATAGACAAACAAATCAAAAATTGCACAAGTGCGGAGAAAAGGAAGCTCAAAGAAAAGATCATGTCGAACGTAGAACTGATATTTACAAAAAGTGGCGCAGCCGATTGTGAAACACTAACGCCACTGCTCACACAGCGTTATAATGAAAAACCCAACGACCGGGAGAATCTGAAAAACATCGTTTCGCTTCTTCGTACTTTCGATTGCGAAAGCTCAGACATATTCCAGCAAAGCGCAGAAAGCCTCTATAAAATTGAACCTACAGCCAATGCAGCGTACAGTCTGGCACGTGTTTTCCTGAAAAAACGCGACTGGGGAAAATCCATCAGTTACTACGAGGAGGCAATTAATAATGAGGAAGATAGTTTAACTAAAGCGCGTTATAATCGCGAACTTGCTGAAATTATCCTCGCTGCTGATCGCAGCCCCGCAAAAGCAGTTTCACACGCCCGACAATCTTTAAAATATGAACCAAATAATGGTAAAGCATATTTGATTATTGGCCGTGCTTACGCAAATGCCAAGGATATTGGCGAAAATAAATTCGAAAATAACACCAAATATTGGGCTGCTGTTGATATGTTCCACAAAGCAAAAGCAGTAGACTCATCAATTAGCGGAGAAGCTGATAAGCTAATTGCAACCTATTCAAAATATTTCCCGAACAAAGAAGACGCATTCTTCTACAATGTAACTGAAGGAAGTACATACAAAGTTAAGGGCTGGATTAATAAAACAACAAAAGCCCGTTTCTAAAATATAATGAAAACCTTTTTACATACATCTTTAAAGATGATTCCCATAATTTTGGGAGTCATCTTTTCTGTTTCATGTAAAAACGATATACAAGCAGTTAAGAGAATTACCAGCATTGCCAAATACCCGACGCTACAGGCAGAAACACTTACAGTATTAAGAAGCGATTCAGGTTATATTACTATGGAACTCAAAACACCCCTTGTACAGCAATATTCTGCCGCCAAAGAGCCCTACACTGAGTTCCCGAAAGGGATTGATGCCAAATTTATGGATAAAAACCAAAACATTACAACCCATATTACTGCCGACTATGCCATTTATAAAGAAAAAGAAAACAAATGGATTGCCCGCTACGATGTGGAAATAATTGACAAAGAAGGACGCATCATCAACTCGGAATATATGGTTTTCGATGAAAAAAAGAATAAAATTCACTCTGATCAGTTTACAAAATTTACCGAAACCGATGCCGTAATTTACGGAAAAGGTTTCGAATCAGATTTAAACCTCACTAATGCCAGGGTACTTGAACCCACCGGCTTTATCTATATCAATGAAGAAGAATACAAAACAGAGGATTGAAGTAATTCTCAAATATACATGGCTGGTAGCTGCCGTAATTTTATTAATTCAGGGAGCATACTATACACAAGAGGTTGGATTTAAACCATCTGTCAAATTTTACCTCTTAAGTGGCATTTCATTTTTATTTTTCATTCGACGTCATTACTTTAGTAAATAAATTACTGTTGAATGAATTATTTACCCTGGATATTTGCAACTATAATCTTATCTGCCTTTTTTTCGGGGATGGAAATTGCTTTTGTATCTTCCAATAAGCTGAGAATAGAAATCGATAAAAAACGTGGCTATCTTGTTTCATCCCTTTTATCTGTATTCACTAAACACCCTTCACATTATATTGCCACCATGCTCATCGGAAACAATGTTTCATTGGTGATATATGGTCTGGCCATGGCCGGATTGCTAAATCCTTATCTGGAACAATATTTTTCTAACGATGGAGCTATACTCACAGCTAAAACAATTTTATCAACCTTAGTTATATTAATTTTTTCCGAATTCCTCCCTAAAACCATATTTCGGGTAAACCCCAACAGAGTGCTACGTGCTTTTTCACTGCCGGTTATGTTTTTTTACTTAATCTTTTACCCGGTAACACGTTTTTCAACAGCCATTTCTTCACTGGTGCTTCGTATTTTTTTTGGAATAAAAAGTAAAGATTTGGATAATGAGATGGCTTTTGACCGCTTTGATTTGAACGACCTTATCGGGGAAATGAATAACGAGAACGAAGTGCAACAGGATTTGGAGCAAGATGTGAAGATATTCCGTAATGTGTTAGATTTTAGTACGATTAGATTAAAAGAGTGTATTGTTCCACGAAACGAAATTGTTGCTGTTGATGTAGAAGAAGATATTGACGTGGTTATTCGTAAATTCAATGAAACCGGATACTCACGGCTACTGGTATATTTTGAAACCATCGATAATATTATTGGCTACGTTCATACAATTGATATGTTTAAAAAACCAACCGGCCTTAAAAATATAGTGCATAAGCTCCCTATTGTACCCGAAACCATGCCTGCTAACAAATTACTGGCTACATTTACAGCGCAAAGTAAAAGTATTGCCCTTGTTGTGGATGAGTTTGGCGGAACCGCCGGAATTGTTACTCTTGAAGATATTATTGAGGAAATATTCGGAGAAATTGAAGATGAACACGATACGGTAGATCTTATTGAAAAACAAATCGCTGAAAATCATTTCGTTTTCTCGGGTCGCCACGAAATTGATTACCTCAATGAAAAATATAATCTCCTGCTCCCTGTAGATGACGATTATGAAACCATAGCCGGTTTTATTCTCCACCATAACGAAGATATTCCCAATGTCAATGAAATGATTGAAATCGGGAATTACCGGTTCCGCATAACCAAAGCTTCGGGCGCGCGCATCGAAGAAGTGGAGTTGTGGCTGCTAACTTCTTAATTTTCTTTTTCAATCTGCTTTAAACCCAACTCGGCAAGTTGCTCTTCTGTAACGGCGCTTGGCGAATCAATCATTACATCGCGGCCATTATTATTTTTCGGGAATGCAATTACATCGCGAATAGAATCGAGTTTTGCCAGTAGTGAAATTAACCGGTCGAATCCAAAAGCGATACCTGCATGCGGTGGTGCTCCATAGCGAAACGCATCCATAAGAAAGCCGAACTGCTGCTTTGCTTCTTCATCGGTGAAACCGAGTGCTTTAAACATTTTTTGTTGCATTTGCTGATCGTGGATACGAACAGATCCTCCACCAACTTCTACGCCATTTATTACGAGGTCGTAGGCATTGGCGCGTATTTTTCCAGGGTCATCGTCGAGGTATTTGGCATCTTCGGGTTTTGGCGCGGTAAACGGGTGGTGCATAGCGTGGTAACGCTGGGATTCTTCGTCCCATTCCACCAACGGAAAATCAACTACCCAAAGCGGCACAAAAACATCTTTGTTGCGCAATCCGAGGCGGTTGCCCATTTCTAAACGAAGTTCAGATAAACCGTGCAGCGTAATTTGCTCATCACCGGCTAAAATTAGAAGTAAATCACCGGGTTTTGCATCAAATTCATTAGCCCATTTTTGCAATTCTCCTGCTCCAAAGAACTTATCAACCGATGATTTAAACGTCATGTCTTCATTATACTTAACATAAACCAGCCCTTTTGCGCCGATTTGTGGCCGCTGAACCCATTTGGTGAGCTTATCCAGATCTTTTCTCGAGTAATTTGCACAACTTTTGACACATATACCGCCAATGTATGCTGCTGAATCAAAAACTTTAAAATCATGGCCTTTTACCAAATCATTCAACTTGTGCAGCTCCATGCCAAAACGCAGGTCAGGCTTGTCATTGCCGTATTTCTCCATAGCTTCGCTAAATGGCATGCGCCTGAATGGCGTTTCCATATCTACATTGAGCACATTTTTGAAAATGGCTTTGGTCATTTCTTCAAAAGTAGATAATACATCGTCTTGCCCGGCAAACGACATTTCACAGTCAATTTGCGTAAATTCCGGCTGGCGGTCGGCGCGTAAATCTTCATCGCGGAAACACTTTACGATCTGATAATACCGGTCGTAACCCGAAACCATCAGTAATTGCTTGAATACTTGAGGCGATTGAGGCAAAGCATAAAATTGGCCCGTGTTCATGCGCGACGGCACAACAAAGTCGCGGGCTCCCTCAGGAGTCGATTTGATCAAAACGGGTGTTTCAATTTCGTAAAAACCCTGTTGGTTTAAAAACGCCCGTGCCTCCTGTGCTGTTTGGTGCCTGAGTGCAATCTGGCGCTGCAAAGGGGCACGACGTAAATCGAGATAGCGATATTTCATACGTAGTTCATCGCCGCCATCCGAATCTTCTTCAATGGTAAATGGCGGGATTTCTGATTTGCTCAGTATATTAATTTCGTTGCAGGCAATTTCGATATCGCCCGTTGGAATATTTTTGTTTTTGTTGCTACGTTCAATTACAATACCTTTTACCTGAATTACGAACTCTCGTCCTACCTCGCGGGCTTTGGCCGTCATTTTTGGGTTGGCATTCTCATCGAAAGCCAGTTGGGTAATTCCGTAACGGTCGCGAAGATCAATGAACGTCATTCCGCCCAGATTACGAATTTTTTGCACCCATCCGCTCAGGGTAATCTCTTCATTTACATGCTCAATGCGCAGTTCTCCACAAGTATGTGTTCTATACATAATTTTTCTGATTTTCAATTCCGGATGCAAATATAACGCAAATAATTGCAAATAAATCATCAAAATTTCTGATTTCCAGATAAAAAAGCCAAAAATAGGTATTTTCCGCAAAAATTGTATTACTTTTGCCCGCTATTTGTGTTATAAAATAGACACTTGAATATTATCTGTGCAGCAATGCATTAACTTACATTTTTTATGATCAATACCTTCACCGAATCCGGATTGCGTACCGAAATTCTCGAAGCAATTCAGGAAATGGGTTTCGAAAAACCCACCGCCATACAGGCGCAAACCATCCCATTTTTATTGAATTCAAAGCAGGATTTAATCGGTCTGGCACAAACAGGAACCGGGAAGACCGCTGCTTTTGGCCTGCCTGCATTACATCTTACCGATGTACAAAACAAAGAAACACAGACCTTGATTTTATGTCCAACCCGTGAGCTCTGTCTTCAAATTACCAAAGATTTGAAGAACTACGCCACGAAAATGAGAGGAATGAATGTGGTTCCCGTATACGGGGGAGCCAGTATCGAAAC